>JALQVK010000052.1 GCA_023260375.1 Rhodoluna sp.
TTTGGTGAGCAACAACAACCTGCCTCAGTACTTCCGCAAGAAGCCAGGTCAGGTGTACTTGCAAACTTGGCACGGCACCCCGCTCAAGCGAATTGGCAAAGACATCGGTACCAATAAGTTGACCGAGGGCTACAACAACGCCATGAAGCGTGAAGCCGGCTACTGGGATTACCTGATTTCACCGAACCAGTTCAGCAGTGAGATCTTCCCGCGGGCGTTCGGTTTCCGCGGCCGGCTGCTCGAGACCGGTTACCCGCGAAACGACCGTCTGGTCAAAGGCAAATCAGGGGCACTTCGCGAAAAACTGGGCATAGCCAAAGACCAAACCGTGGTCCTTTACGCCCCAACCTGGCGCGACGATGCGCGCGACGACGCCGGCAACTGGGCGAGCGTGAACAACCTGCAGCAGGTGAAACTGCCAAGTAACTTCACCCTTCTCTACCGAGGTCACACCAATACTGCAGCCAGCGAACGAAACCTCGCCGCTGGAACCATCGACGTCACCGACTACCCAGACGTCACCGACCTTTACCTGGTGGCTGATGTTTTGGTAACCGATTACTCATCGGTCATGTTTGACTTCAGTGTCACCAAGAAACCGATCTTGTTTCTTTGCCCAGATCTAGCCGAATACGAACGCCTTCGCGGTTTCTATTTCGATTTTGAGAAGGAAGCTCCTGGACCGATTCTGAAAACTGCCGCCGAGGTCGTCGCCGTTTTGAAGACCCTGGCGAAAACCGAAGCGAAGTACGCGCAAAATTACAAGAATTGGCGCAAAAAGTTCAACCAGTTAGAAGACGGAAAGGCATCGGCAAGAGTGGTCGATGCGGTGTTCCACGCCTAAACTTGACCTATGTCCCAACAGGTAGTAATTCTCGCCGCGGGCATGGGCACCAGACTGGCTCGCCCACTGCCAAAGCCGCTGACCGAACTTCGCGATGGCCGCTCAATCATGAAGCAGCAGATCGACAACATCAAGCACGGTTTCGGTGACACCTACCGTCTCATGATCGTGGTCGGGTTCAAGCTCGAAGCAATCATCGAGCGCTTCCCAGAAGCCACCTTCGTTTACAACGAGCTCTACGACCAGACCAACACCTCGAAGTCGCTACTCAAGGCGCTACGTGCCTCGGGCGACGGCGGCGTACTTTGGATGAACGGCGACGTGGTTTACGACCCAGAGGTTCTGAACCGCGTGAAGCCACAAATCGATGGCGAACAATCTTTCATCGTCGTCAACACCTCTAAGGTCAGCGACGAAGAGGTCAAATACACCTTGGACGACGCCGGTTACATCAACGAACTTTCTAAGGTCGTCGTAGGTGGCCTAGGTGAAGCCGTTGGCATCAACTTCGTTTCCGCTGCCGACAAGGCAAAGCTAATCGAGCGTCTGGACGAAGTGGGCGACCAGGACTACTTCGAGCGCGGCATTGAAGTTGCAATCGAACGCGATGGTCTGAAATTTAAGGCCATCGACATCTCAGACCTTTACGCAATTGAAATCGACTTCGACGAAGACCTTCAGCGCGTAAACGAAATGTTCTAGGGGAAAAATGTCTAGAAGCTATAAGGTCACCAAGGCTCTAATCCCGGTTGCCGGATTGGGAACTCGCTTCCTACCCGCCACCAAGGCACTTCCCAAGGAAATGCTTCCGTTGGTTGACAAGCCGGTAATTCAGTACGTGGTTGAAGAGGCGGTCGACACCGGTCTCACCGACATCCTTATGATCACCGGCCGTAACAAGAGCGCACTCGAGAACCACTTTGACCGCGTAGCCGAACTTGAGCAGACCCTAATGGCCAAGGGCGACGAAGACCGCCTCGAGCAGGTTCAGGAATCTACCGAACTTGCCGACATCTACTACACCCGCCAAGGCGACCCGAAGGGCCTCGGTCACGCGGTGCTCACCGGCAAGCAGCATATCGGTCACCACTCTTTTGCAGTGCTTCTAGGCGACGACGTCATCGACGCCAAAGACCCGTTGCTAGCTCGCATGATTCAAATTCACGAAGAGACCGGCGATAACGTCATTGCTTTGATGGAAGTTGACCCTTCCGAGATTTCCATGTACGGCTGTGCCGCGGTTACCAAGACCGAGGTTGGCGACGTCGTCATCGTGAACGACCTGGTTGAAAAGCCAAAGACCGAGGACGCACCTTCGAACCTAGCCGTGATTGGTCGCTACATTCTTCGTCCAGAAATGTTTACTCTGCTTGAGCAGACCCAACCGGGACGCGGTGGGGAAATTCAGCTCACCGACGCCCTGGAAGCAGCTGTTGCCAACCCAGAAATTGCTGGCGGAGTTCGCGGAGTAATTTTCAAGGGCAACCGTTTTGACACCGGCGACAAGGTTGGCTTCCTGAAGGCAGCCATGATCCTTGGCACCCGCCGCGAAGACATTGGCCCAGAACTGAGCGCCTGGCTCAAGGAATACGCCAAGACTCTCTAACCATGTTGGGTGCCCTTCGTAAGCCGCTAGCCCGAGTGGCCAATGCCATTTTGGATAACGAGCCAGCCGAACAGTTGCTTTACATGCGCCATATGTTGAAGCTCAAAAAACGCGCCTCAAAAATTATCGACGAAAGCCTTCCGCTGGTTTCCGTAGTGGTGCCTATCTACAACGTTGAGGCTTACCTAGAGGTTTGCCTGCTGAGCCTGGCTGCCCAAACTCACCGCAACGTGAAGGTAATCATGGTGGACGACGGCTCAACCGACGGTTCTGGTGAAATAGCCAAGCGTTTTGCCAAAGAGTTTGAAAACTTCAGCCTTGTGGTGAAAAAGAACAACGGTCTCGGCGCTGCCCGCAACACCGGCGTTCAGGCGATTGCTAAAAGTGACTGGATTCTCTTTGTTGACTCCGACGACCTACTTCCTTCGAATGCGATTGCCAACTATCTGGCCGCCGCTAAAGCCGATGGCGTGAAGTTGGTGGTCGGTAACCCGGTACGCATGATGGGGCTCAAGAAGCAGTCACGCCGACCAGCGCTCTACGCCAAAGACTTGCACCGCACCAACCTGACCGAGCAGCCTGAGTTCATGAGCGACGTTACAGCTTGGAACAAGTTGATTGCGTTCGACCTTTGGGCGGGCCAAGGTTTCCGATTCCCGGAAAACGTGCTCTACGAAGACATGGCGGTGATGACCAAGCTCTACTTAACCGCTGGGACTTTCAGTTCGGTTAGCGCTCCCAGCTACCTTTGGCGAGTGCGTACCGGGGACACCAAGTCAATTACCCAGAAGCGCGCCGAGCTGCGCAACCTGAATGACCGAATCAAAGCTATTTTCGACACCCTAGAGGTTTTGAAACAAGAACCTGGGTTGCTCTACGAATACGGTCGCATAGTTGCCACCCACGACCTCGGCTACTACCTTCCGAGCATCAAAGTTACCGACCAGCTTTACTTCGACACCCTCGCCGATGCCGCAACCAAAATTTTCAAGGCAACCGGCTTTAACGATTTCTCTTCCTTAAAGCAGCAACCCCGCACTCTCATCACGCTACTTCTAGCAGGCGATCGTGCAGGGCTACTTTCTAGCCTTCAGCAAGGATTGCCTTAACTCGAGGCACCACTTCGGTTGCATAAAGTTCGATGGATTTCATGGCCTGTTCGTGAGGAGTTGGGCCGGTAACATACTTGAGATCGAACCGCTGAGCACCAACCGATTCGATGGCATGAACTATCTTTTTGGCGACAGTGTCTGGCGAACCGACATAGAGCGAACCGTGATTCACCTCCTGAATGAAGTGGTCGATGCTCATTGGACCCCAGCCGCGTTCGCGACCGATGCGTCCGAAGGAGATTGCGTAGTTTGGCCACTGCTGTTCGAAAGCTTCGTCATCGGTTTCAGCAATGTGACCAGGTGAGTGGATAGAGATTGGTAGTGGTCCGTGACCGAACTTCATCAGGCTGTCGCGGTAAAGCTTGGCGAACGGAGCGAAACGAGCTGGGTCGCCACCGATGATGGCCAGGGCCATTGGAATGCCGAGTCTGGCTGCGCGAATCACCGATTCTGGGCTACCGCCAACGCCAACGCGTAGGCGAATGTTCTTGCCTTCCGTTTTTGGGTAAACCTGCTGATTCGTGAGGCTAGCGCGTTTGGTGCCCGACCAGGTCACCGGCTCCTCTTTAATAAGCTCCTTGAGAAGCTCAAGCTTCTCTTCGAAAAGCACTTCGTAGTCCTGCATTGAGTAGCCAAAAAGCGGGAACGATTCGATAAAGGAACCGCGTCCCGCTGTGATTTCGGTGCGACCGTTCGACATGGCGTCAATCGTCGCAAAGCGCTGATAGAGGCGGACCGGGTCTTCGCTGGATAGAACTGTGACTCCAGTTCCGAGAATGATGTTGTTGGTGACTGTTGCTAAACCAGCCAGGACGGTGTCTGGGGCAGATACTGCGAAGTCGTCGCGGTGGTGTTCGCCGACATTGAAGTTACTAAGGCCAAGTTCATCGGCAAGTTTTCCCTGCTCGATAAGGTTGCGAATGGTTTGTCCGGCGGTGATATCTTTTCCGTCAAGATCGCGAGACATGTCTCCGAAGGTGTCGAGGCCGAAGGTTACTTCTTGGTTCTTAGTCATGCTTTAAGTAAACACCACCTTGACAGGTTTTGTTCCCCTTAGTCGGCAGCAGCCAACTGCCCGCAGGCTCCATCGATTTCCTTGCCTCGAGTATCGCGAAGGGTGGTGGGAACTCCCGCCTTTTCGAGGCGTCTCACGAATTCGTCGGTGGCTTCCGGGGTGCTGGCGGTCCAGACCGAGCCAGGTGTTGGGTTTAGTGGAATTGGGTTTACGTGAACCCAGCCTTTTCCCCTGGAGTTCAGTTTCTCGGCTAGGAGGTCGGCACGCCAAGGGTGATCGTTCATGTCACGAATCAGCGCATACTCAATCGAAACCCGGCGGCCGGTCTTGTCGAAGTATTCGCGAGCTGCGTCCAAAGCTTCGTCAACCTTCCACTTTGAGTTGACCGGAATCAGCTCGTCGCGCAGTTTGTCGTCTGGGGCATGAAGACTTAGGGCAAAGGTCACCGGGATGTGCTCGTCAGACAGTTTCTTAATTGCCGGAACCAAACCAACCGTGGAGACCGTGATATTGCGAGCGCTCATGCCGAGACCGTTTGGCTGTTCGGCCACCATGGTTCGCACTGCCGACATCACTCGGTTGTAATTGGCGAGCGGTTCACCCATACCCATGAAGACGATGTTTCCGACGCGCTCTTCACCATTACCGGTTTTCTTGCCACCGAGACCACCCTCGGCGATTACCTTGTTGGCTGCAACAATCTGGGCGACGATTTCGGCAGCCGACATATTGCGGGTAAGACCCGCCTGGCCGGTAGCACAGAACGGACAGTTCATGCCACAGCCGGCCTGACTAGAAACGCAGAGAGTAATTCGATTCGGGTAGCGCATCAGCACCGACTCAACCAAGGCTCCGTCGAAGAGTTTCCAAAGGAACTTAATTGTGTCACCTTTGTCGGTTTGCAGGCGCTTTACTTCGGTAAGAAGCGGAGGAAAAAGTGCAGCAACCAATTCGTCCTTGCCGTCCTTTGGCAGGTCAGACATGGCATTGGCGTCTTCGGTGTAATGAACGAAGTAGTGGTTCGCCAATTGCTTTGCGCGGAACGCTGGGAAGCCAAGTTCCTTTACCTTTGCAGCACGCTCTTCAACACTCAAATCGGTGAAGTGAACCGGCGGCTGACCACGACGCTTTTGTTCGAACTCTAGAAGTGGGCGACCGTCGGGCCCAAGCTTTTGTTGCCAGCCCTCGGTACGTGGGCGAACTTGTCTCTCGGTCATCTGTCTAGTCTATTTTGAGCACCTGTGCTCTGGCTAGGGAAGGTTCCGAATACTTACAAAATAGGCACTTTGTAGTAACTACAATTTTTATAACAAGTCATACAAATTTCGAAGGGTAGTTTCACATGGCCGGTTCAAGCATTTTGGTTTACGCGGAGCGCGTTGGTGGAAACCTTGGCGAAATCGAGAAGTTGCTGAAGGGTCCGCTGAAGGACTTCGAGGGAATTCACGTTCTACCCTTCTTCCACCCATACGACGGCGACGATGCCGGTTTCGACCCAATCGACCACAAGATTGTCGACCCTCGATTGGGTGACTGGTCAGACTTCAAGCGCATCTCTGAAACTCACGAGCTAACCGCCGACCTAATCGTGAACCACTCTTCTTACCTTTCCCCTGAGTTCTTGGACTGGCAGGAGAAAGGCGAGAAGTCTGAATACAACGGACTTTTCCTAACCTTCGACGTTGTGTTCCCGAATGGCGGTACCGAAGATGGCATCACGTCGTTCTACCGTCCGCGTCCAGGTCTACCATTCACCGCTTACGAAGTTGACGGTCGCCGCCGCCTGGTTTGGACCACCTTCATGCCGTCCCAGGTCGACATTGACATCAAGCACCCAGCTGGCCAGAAGTATTTGCGCTCGGTTCTAGACGCACTCTCATCCGGCGGTGTCAAAGTTATTCGCCTGGACGCCGTTGGCTACGCCGTGAAGACTCCCGGCACCGACTCTTTCATGACCGAGGAAACTCTGAAGTTCGTTGAAGAAATCACCGAACTGATTCACTCCTACGGAATGCGCGTGCTAGTTGAGGTCCACGCTCACTACACCCAGCAGCAGGCCATCGCTCCACTGGTTGATTTGATCTACGACTTCCAGACTGCCCCACTGCTACTTCACTCGTTCTTCACGGGAACCGTCGACAAACTGGACCTATGGTTCCAGCAGCGACCAACTAACTGCCTAAACGTTTTGGACACCCACGACGGCTACGGAGTGATCGATGCCGGACCAATCAACGGAAAGCCTGGCCTGATTAGCCAGGACGACATGGCATTCATTTTTGAGAAGGCTGCAGAGAACACCGGAGGCCACTCAAACATCGCCAGTGTGGTTCCACAGTGGTTCACCTTGCCTCACCAGATCAATGCCACGCTTCCAAACATCTTGGCTAACGACACCGCCTACTTCATCAGCCGTTGTGTTCAGTTCTTCCTACCCGGTGAGCCACAGGTTTACTACGTTGGACTTTTCAACGGAATGGACGACCAAGAGCTCTTCGCCAAGAGTGGTCAAGGTCGAGACACCAACCGACACAACTACACCCCTGCCGAGATTGAGGAAGCACTGAAGCAGCCGGTAGTTCAGGGCATCATTGCCTTGGCTCGTTTACGTAAACACAATGCCTTCAACGGCAAGTTTGCTTGGGCCATCAATGGGCACGATGAGCTAACACTCGGTTGGGACAACGGCAGCGACCGGATTAGCCTTCGTTTCGTTACCAAGGTTGGAGCGCCTTCATTCGTAATTGAAGTGGTCACAAACGGAGAGCCACAGAAGTTCGACACCATCGAAGCTTTTGCAACCTATGCGTAATCGTTTCGTACTGCTCGACGGAATGCGCGGTTTTGCCGCGCTCATGGTGCTCTCATTCCACGCGGTAGTCGTAACCGACTTCATGCATCTGGACAGCTTCTACCTTTTCGTAGATTTCTTCTTCGTGCTCTCCGGTTTTGTTCTTCAACCGTCGATGCCGCAGGACTTCAAAAAATGGGGACGAGTCTCGCTAAGGTTCGTGCTGAATCGAATCCTTCGATTCTGGCCGATGGTTGCAGCGGTAACCGCTCTGGCTTGGATCATCTACCAAATCCAGCAATCAGACCCAAACGCCTGGCCGGATGAAAACTACACCAACACCAACTTCCGCAACTCATTCCTTCTGCTTCAGCTGTTCATTCCAGCCGCAATCGGTATCAACTGGGCACTTTGGTCGCTTTCAGCCGAATGGTTCGGAAACCTTGCCTACATTCCACTGACTGGCATCAAATGGAACGTTGGTATCGTCCTAGGGATCATCACCGGCTATGTCGCGCTCTGGTACGGACTGAATAACGACCAACAGTTCATTGGCGACTCCTGGAGTTTCGGTTCGGGGCCAATCGCTCACTGGGAAGCCTTCGGTCGAATGATGGCCGAATTCGGTTTTGGTCTACTTGCTCGCAAATACCTACACAAGCTAGAAAAAATCCAAAACATTTGGCTATTCCTGGTTTCACTGGCTGTGGCCGCCGTCCTGTTCTGGTCGCACAGTTACTTCCAGGGCGACATCGTCTACTGGACAACCTATTTCGCCGGACCGGTTTTCGTCTTCGTGGTTATTCAAGCTGCCGCCTACAACCCAGATCCTGAGCGTTGGCTTGGGGCTTCACTAACCTGGCTGGGCAAGATGTCTTTCGGTATTTACGCCTACCACGTTGTTCTTTTGATCACTTATGACCACATCATTCCTTGGCCAGAAATGCCTCAGAACGCCGGCAGCAAGGTTTGGCAGTCATTCCTACTGACCAAGATTGTTACCACCGCAGTTATAGCAATAGTGCTCGCCTACCAAACCAACCGATTGATCGAGGGACCAATCCAGCGGCTCGGCAAACGAGCACTAAAGCGTTTGTAAAACTACTTCGATGAACCCATGGTCACACCGCGCATTAGGCTGCGCTGGAAGATGACGAAGAACAGAATCGAAGGTAGCGCACCGAGTAGAGCGGCAGCTGCGCGAGCGGTTGGCTCGGCGGTCCACTGGCCTACGGTAAGTGCGATACCTAGGGAAACGGTTTGGTTATCGTTCGAAGGTAGAAGCACCAGAGGAATCAAGAATTCGTTCCAGTTGTAGATGAACACCATGACGGTAATCACCATCAACGTTGGACGAAGAATTGGAAGTACCACGTCGATCATCATTCGCCAGGCGTTGGCACCATCAATCTTGGCAGCCTCTAGAACTTCGGTTGGGAATTCATTGAGCACCGACGAAATCAGGTAGGTTGCGAACGCGATACCGCTGATTCCGAAGATAAGCACAATCGACAAAAGGTTGTCGTAAAGGTTTAGCTTCTTGGCAGCGTTGTACATCGGGTAGATGAGAGCTTCCTGAGGAATGGTGAAGGCAACCATGAACACGCCCAGGATCCAGGTTTTACCCTTGATCTTTCCAATGCCAATTGCGTAAGCGGTAAGGAAGCCGAAGGCAACGGTGATTCCAGCGGCAGCCAACGAGGTCCAGGTTGAGTTCCAGAACTTCAGAGGGAAGTTGGAGTCATTCCAGAACTTGACAATGTGCTCAAAGGTTACGTGAGCTGGCCAAGCCAAAGGTCCCTGTTGGATGAAATCGTCCGGGGTCTTTAGTGCGTTAGCGACGGCCATCCAGAACGGGAATAGCCAGACAATCACCGCAGCTAGCATGAAGGCGAAAGTTACCCACGAAATGAATGAGCGTGGCTTTAGCGCGCTGGTCTTAATCTTTGGTGCTTTGACAGCGGTAGTAGTGCTCATCGCTGGTTCTCCTTAGCCTGCTGCTTGTTCTGAATCTGAAGGATGACGATAGCCAAGACGGTAAGGATCAAAGAGAGAACCGTTGCAACCGCGGCACCGTAACCAACCTTGTGGGTGGTGAAGAAGTGGAAGTACGAGAAGTACGCAGGCACCTGAGTTGAGGTACCTGGACCACCGGAGGTCATCACGTAAACCGGTGCAAAGACCTTTAGGGCTGCCACCATCGTGGTCAAAAGCACCACACCAATTTCTGGGCCAAGCTGGGCCAAGATAATGATGCGGAAACGCTGGAACCAAGTTGCACCATCGAGCTGGGCGGCTTCGGTAAGCGATGGGTCGAGACGTGATAGGCCCGACATGAAGATAACGATGGTGTAGCCGATTTGAATCCAAACCATAATCACCGAAAGCGACCAGATGGCAAGGTTTTCATCGCCCAGCCAGTTTGGAGTTACATCTTTGCTAACACCGAGCGCGGTTAGGAAGTTGTTGATAACACCAGATACCGGGTTTAGTAGCCAAACCCAGATAACACCGGTGATGGTCATTGGAATAACCTGCGGCATGTAGAAACCGGCACGCATAAATGCGGCAGCTCCGTTACCAAATCGTGGGGCGATGTAGTCGAACAACATCGATGCCACGAAGACACCTAGGAAGGTCGGGATGATTGACATCGCGGCGATGAACATGAACGCGTGTAGGAACGATTCCCAGAACACTGCGTCGACCATTAGGTTTTCGTAGTTCTTGGTTCCGATCCAACGTGGTGAACCTAGACCATTCCACTTGGTGAAACTGATGTAGATGTTGAAAAAGAATGAACCAACGATGACGATGGTGAAAAGTGAGAGACCCGGAATTAGGTAGGCGTAGAACTGGCCTTTACCTTTTTCGAGCGAAGATTTACGAGCCTTGACTGGCTTAGTTTTTACGTCTTTGGAGACGGTGGCAGCTGACATATTCGTTGTCTTTCTGACCTAGGGGTGAATGTAAAACTAGATTAGACGAAAGGCCGGTGCGGTGGGAAACCCGCCCGCACCGGCCTTACTCGTCAGTCTACTACTGCTGGAGGTCGGCCTTGCCCTTGTCGTAGAAGTCCTTGATGGTCTTCACGTAGGCAGCGGCGTCACCGTCAGCAACTAGCTTGGTACCAGCGGCTAGCTGTACGTCGAAGTAGCCAGGTACTGGCCAGTCTGGGTACATTGCTAGGCCGTCGGCCTTCACGATTGCGTCGAATACGGTGTAGCTCTTCTGAGTTACAGGGTTGGTTAGAGCAGCCTGGTCAGCAAGAAGTGGTAGACCACCCTCGTTACCTAGCATGTTCTGGTACTTGGTCGAAAGCACTAGGTCGATGAACTCGGCAGCTAGGTCCTTGTTCTTTGACTTGCTTGGGATTACAAGTAGGTTACCGGCAGATCCAACCGAAAGGGTTCCTGGGTTCTGGAACTTGCCCCAGTCGAACTTAGCCTTGTCAGCGGTGGTCTGGTCTAGCCAGGTTCCACCAAGGATTAGTGGGTACTTTCCAGCCTGGAACGCTGCAACAGCGTCGTCAGCCGAAATACCGGAAGCCTTCTTCTCGAAGTAGCCAGCTGCACGCCATTCAGCGATCTTGTTGGCTGCGTACTCCCACTTGGTCCAGTCAACTTCGCCCTTTAGGAGCTGGAAGTTCTGAACCCACTGCTGGTCTGCCTGCGAAACTGCAAGTGCATAGGCCATGTGAACGTTCTGGTAAGAACCTCCACCGAATGCCTGGATTGCACCCTTGCTCTTTAGGGTAGCTAGAACGGTGTCTAGCTCAGCTGGGGTGGTAGGAACGGTTACGCCGTACTTAGCGAATAGGTCCTTGTTGTAGAACCATGAGACGTACTCACCGTAGCTTGGGATACCGTATAGGTTTCCAGTTCCCATGATGCCCTTGTCGTCGTACTGACCGTAGAGCTTAGCTGACGATGGAAGCTTGGTGTCCCAACCGTACTTTGCTGCGTAGTCCTTTAGGTCAACTAGCAAGCCAGCCTGTGCAGCTGCACCAGCGGTTGCGTTTCCCTTGTTCCACTCAGCTAGGTCTGGAGCCTTGTCCGAGTCAAGGATGGCGTTACCAGCCTTCTGGATCTGGTCCCAAGTCTTTAGCTCGAACTTGATCTTTACGTTTGGGTGGTTCTTGCCTAGCTCCTTTAGAGCTGCATCCCAGGTCTTCGCCATTGCGGTGTCCTTTTCGTACCACCAAACGGTGAAGGTGTCCGAACCTGCTGGTGCACAACCAGCAAGCGAACCCATGGCAAGTGCAGCAGCTACAGCAGTAGCAGCGACGCGAGCGCCGGTCTTCTTGTTGAACTTCATTTAGAGTGCCTTTCTTGTGGCGAAAAACTACGCCCCTGATTGGAATTCTCAGCGAGATCGGCCCGCTAAGACAATCCCAATGGTATGTGAGTTAAGGGTTTGTAAGGTCACATGGGATAGGGAATGTAACCAAGTTGTTACCAATAAACATAAGGGTTGTAGCCATTCAGGTGAATGGTTTACGACCCCTAACTGGGGGTTCTGCCGCCGTTCACATGAATGGTTTCACCGGTAATAAACCCAGCTTCTTGAGATGCTAAAAAGACTGCAGCCCAACCTATGTCTGCCGGAGTTCCGAATCTCCCAGCGGGAACAGTTGCCAGATACCCGTCGAAAACTTCTTTAGGTAAATGACTGTGACGCTCCACTGGAATGAACCCTGGCGCAACCGCATTCACGGTAATTCCGGAGGAACTCACCTCGGTGCTCAAGCTTCGAGTGAAACCTATTTCACCGCCCTTGGCTGCGGTGTATGCAGAAGAAACATTTGCTCCCTCGGCAAAAACCTCGCTCGCGATGTTGATGATTCGCCCAAAACCGCTCGCCTTCATCGATGGAAGTGCTCGCTTTGAGAGCAGGTAAGGGCTCTTGATGAAGAAGTCGACCATCGATTGGTAATAATCCCAATCCAGGTTTTCAATCGGTTCACTAATCTGACGGCCGGTGGCATTAGCAACCACGGTATCAACCGAACCGAAATGACTCTCAATGGTTTTGAACATGACATCGACACTGTCGGCATCGGTGACATCTCCGCCCAGAGCCAAAACTGTGAAGCCGCCCTGGGTTAGCTCTTCGGCAACACCGGCTGCCGCATCAAGATTTAGGTCATTGATTACCACGTTTGCACCGGCCTCGGCGAAGCAGCGAGCAATGTGTTTACCAAGACCACCGCCGGCCCCGGTCACCAAAACAATACGTCCAGTCAAATCAAAAGGTTTAGCCATGGCTTCAGTTTAGGTATTTGCGATTAGGTTGTTTCTATGAAGCCAAAAGAAGTCTCAGAATTCCTAGCGTCCCGCCACAGCACCAGAGACTTTCTCTCAAAGCCAGTGCCACAGAGTGTGATTGACGAAGTAATCGCCGACGGCTTGACGTCGCCTTCCTGGTCAAATACCCGCCCAATCATGGTTGCTGTTGCAACCGGCGAGGTTCGCGATCGAATCAGCGCTGAATTCATGGCTCGCTGGGAAATAGTTGCACCCATCCGTTCAAGCAAATGGGGTCAGTTCAAACTCTTGTTCACCCGACGTGGCTTGCCGACCAGTAACCCACTAGTGGCCAAGCCTTATGTTCCAGCTCTACTGCCTCGCGCACAAAAGATTGGTGCGGCACTTTTTTCCCATCTGGGAATCGACCGCAAGGACCGCGAAGCTCGAGATGCAGCTTGGGCTCGCAACTACGAGTTTTTCGGTGCTCCGGTTGAACTGTTTATTCTGACTCACACCAGTCTCGGAAAGTTTTCGGCGAACGATGCCGGCATGTTCGTCATGAACCTAATGCTGGGCGCTCACGCCCGCGGGCTTGGCACCTGTGCTCAGGGTGCGCTCTCCATCTACGACGACATCGTGCGGTCGGAATTCGATGTGCCAGAGGGCTATGAACTCCTTTACGGTGTGGCACTCGGGTATCCGAGCGACGATAAGGCCAACAGCTTTGCGGCTCCGCGCTTTGCGCCGGCCGACATTACTGTGCCGCTGAAGCCTTAGTCAAAAGAGACGCCCAAACCGGTACGAGAGTGTCCGCGTAAACCGAGAGCACATGGTCGTCGTCGCGATAAGGGTAAATGCCACCGATAAGCGCTGGGCAAACCTCAGCGGTGCAGAAGTAGTCGGTGAAGTCTGCCAGAATCACATTCGGGTGCTGATGGGTCGCCAGTTCCATGGCGTCAATCGGCTTTAAAACTTCCGATTTCTTGAGGTTGCAAACACTCGGGGTGGCGTGATGTTCAGTTAGGCACTCGGCCAGCTTTGGACCTGGCACCGGAGTATCACGAATGGCAATCACTGTCTTGCCAGCTGCCTCGAGGCTG
>JALQVK010000101.1 GCA_023260375.1 Rhodoluna sp.
AGTGCTTCCATCACTCGCGATGTTTCTGGTGAAGGTGTTCAGCAGGCACTGCTCAAGATTCTTGAAGGTACCGTTGCCTCAATTCCTCCTCAGGGCGGCCGTAAGCACCCTCAGCAGGAGTTCATTCAGCTCGACACCACCAACGTGTTGTTTATTGTGGCAGGTGCCTTTGCTGGTCTAGAGGAGATTATTGCTTCTCGCGCTGGCAAGAAGGGCATTGGCTTCGGTTCGCCAATTGCCAACAAGGCTGAGACCAAAGACATTTTTGCCGATGTGCAGCCTGAAGACCTTCGCAAGTTTGGTTTGATTCCTGAGTTCATTGGTCGTTTGCCGGTAATTGCGAACGTGACCGAGCTAGACAAGTCGGCTTTGCTAGAGATTTTGACCAAGCCTAAGAATGCTTTGACCAAGCAGTACCAGCGCATGTTTGAGTTGGATGGTTTTGAGCTTGAGTTTGAGAAGCCTGCACTTGAAGCCATGGCTGATTTGGCTTTGGAGCGCGCGACCGGAGCTCGTGGCCTTCGCGCGATCATGGAAGAAGTGCTTGGTCCGGTTATGTATGAACTTCCTGGAAGTCCGGTTCAGGGCAGGGTAAAGATTACTGCCGAAGTTGTTATCGACAAGGTCCAGCCAAAGGTTGTGCCTTTCCGCGCTCAGGAGAAGTCGGCCTAGTTTGTCTACGAAAGCGCCAATACTCGCTGGTGGCGTTTCTGCCATAACCGGTGTTGCCGCTTCCACTGGCGTTGTACTGGCAGCCATGAAGGGGCTTGGAGCCACCAACGGGCAAATTCTTTCGATCGTTTTTGTGGCTACATTTGGCTACGGATTGCTATCGATCGTTTTGTCTTTGATTTTCAAAATGCCGTTGTCGATTGTTTGGTCAACACCTGGAGCTGCCATGTTGGTAGCTGCTGGAACTCTGCACCTTGGTTTTCCAGTTGCCGTTGGAGCATTCATCATGTCAGGTGTTTTGCTGACTTTGACGGGCCTTTGGCCAGCTCTAGGTCGTTTGGTGTCCTCGATTCCTAAACCGATAGCCTCGGCCATGTTGGCTGGTGTGATCTTCACGTTCTGCATTTCCCCGTTCAAGGTAATAACTACCAACCCGTGGGTGGTGTTGCCAGCTTTGGCAGTCTGGTTAGTGCTTTACAAATTCGCGACGATTTGGGCGGCTCCCGTAGCAATCGCCGTCATGGGTCTGGTAATTGCACTTACAGTTCCAATTCCGGCGGCTTCATTTTCTGTGGTGCCACACATCGAATTCACAATGCCAGAGTTCACTTTGACCGGACTTATTTCGATCGCGATTCCGCTTTATCTGGTGACCATGGCCTCACAGAACATTCCTGGAATCGCCATCATGAAAACATACGATTTTGAAGTGCCATTCAAGCCGGTTATGGTTACTACCGGTTTGGCTTCAATTTTCTCTGCACCTATTGGTGGTTTTGCTTTCAACCTAGCGGCGATCACCGCCGCGATTAATGCCAACGAACATGCTCACCCAGAGCACAAGAAGCGTTATTTGGCTTCGGTTTATGGTGGTGTGATTTATCTAATTCTTGCTCTTTTAGTCGTGCCATTCATTTCGGTTGTTTTGAATGTCCCTCATGAACTTATTTTGGCCATGGCCGGAATTGCCTTATTCGCAACGATAACCTCGGCAATGACGTCTGCAACCGAGGATGCCTCCTTGCGATTGCCGGCAATAGTTACCTTCTTGGTAGGGGCATCGGGTTTTTCAGTCTGGGGAATCGGAGCTGCCTTCTGGGCATTACTCGCCGGCGTCGTAGTCTGGCAAGCGCTAAAACAGCGCTCTTAGCTTTCCTCTTCTACCTCGGCTAGAACCACGTTTTCAACGGCGAAAGCTTCGCCCTCTTCAAATGCTAGGTCTGCAATCTTTCCAACAGCCTTGAAGTCTGCTTCGAGCAGGCGCAAGGTGGTCAAAACGGCTGCAGGGGAGACCAGTGTGGCTGATTCGACGGCTGCCTTCATAGACACCTTCGCGTCTGACTTAGCCTTGCGAAGACCGAATAGAGCTTCCTTGGCGAGTTCCAGAACCGAGAGGTTACTGGCGTCTAGGCCTTCGGTGAGTTCCTCAGGCTTTGGCCAGGCAGCACGGTGAATCGACGGGGCATCGGTCTGCCACCAGCTCCAAACCTCATCGGTTGCGAACGGTAGGAATGGCGCGAATAGTCGCAGCATGGTGTGAAG
>JALQVK010000158.1 GCA_023260375.1 Rhodoluna sp.
CTTGAAAAGAACTTTGTAGTTTGGGGCTAGCAAGGTAGTCAGGTTTGGGGCAGATGAAATGCGCCATTGACCGTTTTCTTGCAAAAGTCTAAATTCGAGCACTCGGCTTGAACCAGGTTCGGAGAAATAGTTTCCGCTGCTGTTAACTCTGGCATCAAAATTAACTTTCAAACGAATTTTGGTTCCGGTGTTTGAAACTACTTCGGTTGACCCACTCTGAATCAAGGTCTCCGAACTAGGGTGCCACTCGGAGGAATAATTTTTGGTTAGGAACTGGCGGGCTACCGCATAGTCGTCTTGAGGGCCGTTTCCCGCATAGAGGAAACCATTGATGACCTGCTCTTGGTTACTTCCATCAGATGGACCAGACGGCGAGTAGTAAAGCGATTCTTGAGAATCACTGGAGGTTATTTCGGGGCCCAACTGATTGGTCGAAATGGTGGGAAGTTTCGCGCAAGATGCGAGTACCACTGCAAACAGGGTCACGGCAAGTAATCTCACAAATTTCAAAATCATACGATCCTCCGCTGGCTCAGAGTTTCGCCGAGTGGAAGAGGAGATTCGGTAAAGATTCCATCTTTTTTGCGTGGCAAAGTAATTCGGAAAGTTGTGCCCTGGCTAGGTTTAGAGGTCACCTGAAGCCAACCGTTGTGGAGGTGAGTGTCTTCTAAAGAAATAGCAAGACCCAAGCCCGTGCCGCCGGTAGTGCGCTTGCGGGCCGGATCGGCACGCCAGAAACGGTCGAAAACTCGATCCATTTGGCTTCTGCTCATACCAACCCCGAAGTCCGTGATGGTCACCGCAACCGCCGATTTCGATTGACCTACTTCAATCACGATCGGTTTTCCGGCTCCGTGCTCAATCGCGTTAGAAATGAGGTTTCGGAGAACTCGTTCAATTCTTCGACGATCTAGTTCCGCAATCACTTCGCCCTTTGGAAGTTTGACGCGCAATTCACAGCCAAGAGTTTCAGCCAATGGTTCCAGCCCAGCGACAGCCAATTTCACAACAGTCTTCAAGTCATTTGATTCAAGTTCGGCGACAACCGCACCGGCGTCATAGCGTGACATTTCTAAGAGGTCGCTCAGTAGCGATTCGAATCGAGCCACTTGAGAAATAAGGGTGTCCAGAGAACGTTTCGCCTTTTCATCAAGCTCATCGCTTCTTGCTTCCAACATTTCTGCAGCAAGTTTTATGGTGGTCAGAGGGGTTCGTAGTTCGTGCGAAACGTCTGAAACAAAACGTTGCTGCATTTTGCTGAGTTTGCTCAACTCACCAATCTGCGTTTCTAGGCTTTGAGCCATGCGGTTGAATGAGCGAGCCAAGGTAGCCACGATGTCCTGCCCACGTTCAGGGAGGCGCTTGTCAAGTGAACCAAGTGCTAACTCTTCTGCCACCTCGGCAGCTCGTGCAACCGGAGCCACGATTCGACCGGTGACGAAATAGGCCACAATTCCCAAGAGCAGGATCATGATTAGACCACCAACCGCCAGGGTGCTCTGCATAAAGTCAAGAGTCGCCTGAACGTCGCTGATGTCATAGACCAAATAAAGCTCGTATTGCCCGGCAACCGGAATGTTGATCTTCGAACCAACTACGACCGAAGGAGTCTGCACACCATTGATAAACAGAGTCTCGGTTCGGTAAATGATTCGATTGTCGGTTTTCGCAACCTTGTCTCTAAGGGATGCCGGAATGTCGGCATCTGACAACGTGGTAGAAATTGGTGACTGCAGAAATTGGTCGGTGGCCTGATTCAGAGTTCTGAGTAGTGCAACTCGTCTAGAGCCGCTGGCTGCGTTTTGCTCAAGATTGGGCACTACCGCGTTCACCAGAACTTGAAGACTCACAGCATCGGTTGCGCCTGACGAACTAAAGGTATTTTGAACCTCAACGCTGTCTCGCTTTGACTCTTGGAGGATTTGTTCCACGCGGGTTTGAAAAAGTCCGTTACCAATTGAAAACGAGAGAAAGCCTCCAACTGCGACCAAAGCCACGGCACTGAGAGCCACGGTGATAGTTACATAGCGAAACTGAATCGAACGACGAAAAGCGCCGATCAAATTCGAAAAGAGTCGCGTGAACACTTAGGACGAACTAGAACTGTCCAGCTTTGTAACCGACTCCGCGTTCGGTGACCACAATCTTCGGGTTGTCCGGGTCGTCTTCGATCTTGGAACGTAGACGCTGCACGTGCACGTTTACTAGACGGGTGTCGGCGTCGTAGTGGTAACCCCAAACCTTTTTCAGTAGGTCTTCGCGGGTGAACACCTGCTTAGGTGATTCGGCCAAGGTTTGAAGGAGGTTGAACTCGAGAGGCGTTAGCGGAACGCGAACACCGTCTCTACGAACTTCGTGACCGAGAACATCGATAACCAATGGACCGATAACCAACTCGTTGGCTTCAGGTGCTCGGAGTGGGCGAAGGCGAGCCTCAATGCGAGCTTGCAAAACCTTGAACGATGGCATCGGCTTGAAAATGTAATCGTCAGCACCTGCTTCTAGACCGGCAACAACGTCTTCGTCGTCGGTTTTGGCGGTAAGCATGATTACCGGAACGCCACTGATGGCACGAATTTCCTTGCAAACTTCAATACCGCTGGTCGGTGGAAGTTGGATATCCAAAAGCACCAAGTCAGGGTTGAAATTCTTGAAAGCCAACATGGCGTTGACTCCGTCAAGTGAACCAACAGCTTCATAGCCGGCGTTTTCCAGCATGTCGCACAACTGTCGATTTAGAAGTTCTTCGTCTTCGACAACTAGTACTTTGTGAACCATATTTCGCCTTTAGTAGCGGTAGTGATCTACCTTGTATGGACCCTCAACAGAAACACCGATATAGCGTGCCTGCGAAGGAGTCAGTCGGGTTAATTCCACACCAAGTGCGGCTAGATGTAAACGGGCAACTTTTTCGTCCAAGTACTTAGGCAGCACGTAAACGCCCAGTGGATACTGTTCACGCTTGGTGAAGAGTTCGATCTGGGCGAGAACCTGGTTGGCGAATGAGTTACTCATCACAAAACTTGGGTGTCCGGTTGCGTTTCCAAGGTTCATTAGTCGACCTTCAGAAAGCACTAGAACCGAACGACCGTTTGAAAGTCGCCATTCGTGAACCTGTGGCTTGATTTCGACCTTTTCGACACCTGGAAGTTTGGCTAGCCCGTCCATGTCGATTTCATTGTCAAAGTGTCCGACGTTCGCAATGATTGCTAGGTGCTTCATGCGGTTGATGTGCTCCGGACGAATGACTCCGTGGTTTCCGGTTGCAGTGATGAAAATATCTACAGTTTCTAGAACTGATTCCAGCGACGCCACCTGATAGCCGTCCATGGCTGCCTGAAGAGCACAGATTGGATCGATTTCACTGACGATTACTCGCGCACCCTGGCCGGCCATAGCCTCCGCTGCGCCCTTACCGACATCGCCATAACCAGCTACGAATACGGTCTTTCCACCGATTAGTACGTCGGTTGCGCGGTTGATGCCATCTGGAAGTGAGTGACGAATGCCGTATTTGTTGTCAAACTTCGACTTAGTCACCGAGTCGTTTACGTTGATTGCAGGGAACAACAACTGTCCGTCCTGGAACAGCTCGTAAAGTCGGTGAACACCGGTTGTGGTCTCTTCGGTCACTCCGATAAGTTCTGCTGCAATTCGGGTGAAACGATCGCTGCTGATTTTTAGGGAATCGCGCAAAAGTTCAAGAATTACGCCAAACTCGTGCGAGTCGTCTGGCGCCTTTGCGGGAACCGAGCCGGCGAGTTCATACTCGCGACCCTTGTGTACTAGAAGAGTTGCATCGCCACCGTCATCCAAGATCATGTTTGGGCCAACATAATCGGCACCTTCGGCAGCGGCTTCGGCAGACCAGTCAAAAATGCGGTCGGTGCACCACCAATATTCTTCTAAGGTCTCACCCTTCCAAGCGAACACAGGAACACCGGCAGGCGCTCCAGATGAGCCGCTTCCAACAACTACGGCAGCAGCAGCTTCGTCCTGGGTAGAGAAAATGTTGCAAGATGCCCAGCGAACCTTGGCTCCAAGCGCTACCAGAGTTTCAATCAGAACCGCGGTCTGCACCGTCATATGCAGGGAACCGGCAATACGTGCGCCAGTCAGTGGTGCCGAGGCTGCGAATTCTTCGCGGAGACTCATAAGACCAGGCATCTCATTTTCAGCGAGACGGATCTGGTGGCGACCAGCTGTTGCAAGCTCTAGGTCGGCGACGCGATACTCAAAAGTGGTTTTCTGCATACCCATAAGTTTACCCGCAGTAAACTCACCAACATGGCAGCATTCCGAGCTAAACGAGAACGACACGGACGCGGTGTTCGCGGCTCTTTACTTTCACATTTGGGAGGCCGGTCTCCGCTTGGTTTCTTCGAGTCGGTCGTTGTTCAAACCGTCGAGTTTCTGCGTTCGGCGTGGCCTGAAGAATTGGAAAATCTGACCTGGCAGGTTTCCGATGCACCTTTGGGTCAAAGCCTCGGTGAAGAGGTTGCACGCTTCAGCGCTAATCGAGAATTAATGCGAATAACCCTGTACAGAATTCCTATAGAACGGCTAACGCACCACCGAAGAACCGACCGGATGGATGAACGATTTCACATCGAGCAATTTGTTTTTCAAGCTACCGCGGAGTTACTGGGGAAAGATCCTGGCGAGTTAATTCCAGACCGATTTAAGCCTTAGCGAACCAGAATTTTCAGTTTCCCGCCAACATTCTGGTAGTCCAAGACTGGAACCACTGCTATTCCGCCTCGAATGTCGATCACCTGGCTGACAGAAAGTGCTTGTTCGGATTCGACTGAAAAACTAGTTCCAGAGGCTACCGGAACCACAATATTTGAGTTTCCGGAAATTGAATATTCGCGACCACCGATTGAAACCGTCGCAGCCTTTTTATTTGGATTATTTATAGAGAGTTTGGTGGTGGCCCCACTCATTGTGGAGAACCCTGCCCGAAGTTTTGTAGGTTCGACAGACTGCGCCCAAGCAAAATCAGGTAGATTGCCGCTGATTCGGCTGTATCGAACTCCAGCCAAAACCGGCTCGTCCGAGGAAAGCTGTACCGAGTAATTTCCATCGGCCAGATCTTCAAGAGTGAAGTCTCTGGTAGTGCCGGCAGGCACGGATGCTTGCAGTACGTTTCCGAAGCTGACCCCATCGGCTCCTTGAATCTGGGCGGTAAAGTTTGCGTCACGCTCACCCGGAGCTGTGATTCGGATAATCGGTTTGGTGTCCGAGAAGTCTTGATTCAAACTTGCAAGAGTTGCCAGTGCGGCGGTGTTTCTAAGGAAAATGCCGGGGATTAATACTGTTTTTGAAGGCGACGCCGATAAACCGACCAGATCAAGTCCGCCAGGTGTCAGTCCGCGAACAGTTTTCTGTTGTAACCAAAGTCCAAGTTCGGCTCCTCTGCTGGACACCTGAAGTGCAAACGTTTCTGCCTTAGGCGCGAATGAAGAGAGGGGCAAAACTGTTACCTTTCCAGCTGGAGCCGAAATACCGCTGAGACCAGCGCCTTCAATTGGAC
>JALQVK010000180.1 GCA_023260375.1 Rhodoluna sp.
CGATGACATTTATGACCTAGTAGGAATTCGAATTCTGGTGGACTCGGTTCGAGATTGCTATGGCGCTCTCGGTGCTATTCACTCACGGTGGAATCCGGTCCCTGGGCGCTTCAAAGATTACATAGCAATGCCAAAGTTCAATCTCTACCAATCGCTGCACACGACAGTTATCGGGCCCAATGGCAGACCTGTAGAAATTCAAATCCGCACCCATGAAATGCATCAGCGCGCTGAGTATGGTGTTGCTGCGCACTGGAAATACAAGGAGCAAGCGGGAAGCTCGGAAGTTACTGGCGAGGAAGATTTAGCCTGGCTCAAGCATTTGACCGACTGGCAGTCAGAGACTCAAGATCCTGCCGAGTTCTTAGACTCGCTTCGTTTTGAAATCGGCGCCAAAGATGTTTACGTTTTCACACCAAAGGGTAAAGTGATTGGTCTTCCAACCGGTGCAACTCCAGTTGACTTCGCCTACACAGTCCACACTGAAATCGGCCACCGGACAATGGGTGCCAAGGTTAACGGTCGATTAGTTCCTTTGGAAACGCAGTTGCATTCAGGGGACGTCGTCGAAATTTTCACTTCTAAATCAAGTGACGCCGGTCCGAGCCAAGACTGGCTAGGTTTTGTGGCATCATCTCGGGCGCGGGCCAAAATCAAGCAGTGGTTCTCGAATGAACGCCGCGACGAAGCCGTGGAAAACGGTAAAGACCTTATTGCCAAAGCAATGCGCAAGCAAAACTTGCCGTTGCAGAGACTGATCGCATCCGATGGAATCGTAAAGTTAGCCCACGAACTGAGATTTAGCGATGTTGAGTCTCTTTACGCTGCAGTCGGCGAGGGGCATGTTTCAGCCCAATCGGTGATTGAGAAGCTCACCGCCTCCGCCGTCGACGAAGACGATCTGGTCGAGCCGTTCCAACTCCCAACGAGAAATGTGAGTGCAGATCGCAGGCGTAGCGATAACTCCGGTGTGCTGGTCAGGGGTGACGACGACGTCCTGGTCAAGCTTGCGCGTTGTTGCACACCAGTGCCTGGCGATGAAATCGTCGGTTTCGTAACTCGAGGCTCAGGGGTTTCGGTTCACCGGTTGGATTGCAAAAACGTGAAGGTTTTAGAAGAACAGCCGGAACGGATGATGGATGTAAGTTGGGCAACCAATGCGAAAAGCCTTTTCTTGGTGAATATCCAGATTGAAGCGCTAGATCGTGGTGGGTTACTCTCAGACGTAACCAGAGTCCTTGCAGAGCACCACGTGAACATTCTTTCGGCATCGGTTTCAACCAGAAGTGATCGAGTGGCGCTAAGTAGATTCGTTTTTGAAATGGCTGACCCAGCAGTTTTGGAACACTTATTGAATGCGGTGCGAAGAATTGACGCCGTTTACGACGTTTACCGCGTTAGCAATAACTAGGGCTTACTTAGCAGCAGCTGCAACGACTTCTAGCCAAGCCTTACGTGCGGCAAGACTTTCGGTCAGTTCGGCAATCTTCTTCTTGTCGGTTGCCTTTGCCAGTTCGGCTTCAATTTTGGCAATTGCTTCTTCAAGTTTGATTGTCACATCGTCTTTGCGAGCCTTAGCCGCTGGATCGGTAGCGCGCCAGTGGTCTCGCTCCGCGTTTCGCACTGAAGCTTCTATAGCTTTCAACTTGTCCTCAGTTTTGGCTAGGTCGTTACGCGAAACTCGACCAGCCTTTTCCCAACGGTCCTGGATGCTAAGCAACAGCTGCTTTGCCTTTGCAAGGTCCTTAGTTGGGTCAATTGCTTTGGCGTCTTCGAGAAGAGCAAGTTTTGCTGCGAGAGCCTCTGACTGCGAAGCAGAAATTGCTGCCACTTGCTCACCTTTGGCGGCGTAAATGGTGTCTCCGGCAGCCTTAAATCTCGCCCACAGAGCATCATCGTTCTTGGTCCGACCAGCCGACTTCCATTCATCTAGAAGCTTGCGGTACTCAACTACTGAATCTGAGCCCTTGGCAGCAAGTTCTTCAGCCTTCTTGACAATGGACTCTTTAGAGGCCTTGGCTGCCTTTGCCTTATTTCCGGCCTCCGCAAAGAATGCGCGCTTGGCGCTCTCAAGTTTGTTTCTCGCCGTTTGGAAACGCTTCCAGAGTGCATCTGCCTCCGGCTTAGGAACGCGTGGTCCGTTCTTTTGGGCTGACTGCCAGGCCTCAAAAAGCTCGGTTAAGGTTTTGGAAACCTGTTTCCACATGACCTTTGAAAGATCACCGTTCGCAAGTGCTTCAACTTTGGCGACAATTTCTTCTCGGGCAGCTAAAGCTTGAGCAATGCCTTCCTTGTTTTCCTCTTTTTTGAGGTTCAGTAAGTCCTGGATTTTCGGCGCGAGAGCAAGAACGCGCTCTCTCAATGCCTGTAGATTCCCAACAGCGGCTGCGTCAATCAAATCAACGGTGAGCTTAGCGGCAGTTTTCGAAATCGAATCTGCGTCAGCTTTTTTCGCAACTCGCTGCTCTAGAAGACGAACCGAGCCCTCAAGCCCTTCGAACTTCTTGACGAAATAAGCGAGTGCTTCTTCGCTGGATACGTTTGGAACCTGGCCTACCTTCCGCTCGCCATTGGGTTCAATGACGTATACGTTATTTTCAGAATCGACGCGACCGAATTCGGTGGTAGTCATGGTTGCCTTACTTTCTTGAGGATGCGTCTATTTTACTGTGACTGCGGAAAGCTGAATTGGGTTCCTAGGCTTACCGTCGGTTGAGCCGTCGGCGGTCCCAAGCTTTGCTAGATCGCGAATCGAGTTGAGATTATTGGTCACCTTGCCAATTACGGTGTAGCCACCTGCACTGTCAGAGGGAATGAAGCTTGAGCCGTAGACGATAAAGAACTGTGAACCCATTGTGTTTGCACCGTTGGATTGGCGTGCCATGGCGAGAATACCCGGGCCGTACACGTTATCTGCAGGGGCGTTCTCAACCGGTCCAAACTGGTAACCAGGACCTCCGGTACCGTCACCCTTCGGGTCTCCACACTGGAGAACAAAAATACCCGACGTGGTCAGACGGTGACATCCGGTTGTGTCAAAGTAACCCTTTTTAGCCAAAGTCACAAAGTTGGCGACTGCCTTGGGTGCTTTGTCGCCGTAGAGCTCAAAATCAATTGGCTTGCCTGCCACGGCCATAGAACCGGTCCATACTCGGTTTTCAGCCACACTGGCATTGGGGGCCGTGACTGGCTTTGGTGTTGGCTTTGGAACACCCGGGCCTAAGTTGAAGTAAACCAATTGGGCAGAAATTGCAACGACTAGCGCACCAAGAATTACCGCAACCGAAAAAATGTTGTCCTTGCGCCGAACCGACTTACGTCCTTCAACTAGGGTCGACTTCGCTTCATAACCAGCAATGCGAGCCTCGGCAGCTTTAGACAATTTACGTTTGGTGTTAGCCATGATTTCTCCAACTTTCTCGCCTAAGTTTACTTGAGCAATACTCCCAGATGAGTGTCGTAGCCTTGAAATGTGAATCTCCAGACCATCTTCGAATCAACCGAGCCTTTAGCCGCTCGGATGCGGCCTCGAACGGTAGAAGAAATTGTTGGCCAACAAGAAGTTTTGAAGAGCGGCTCTCCACTTCACCGCCTCCTCACTGGTCAGACCAGGGGAGCCCAATCAGTTCTCCTTTGGGGACCACCAGGAACGGGCAAAACTTCGATTACTAACGTTCTTGCCACCACCAACGGGCGAAGACTTGCACAGTTGAGTGCAATCTCGTCCGGGGTTAAAGAGGTTCGCGAAGTTATTGAGAAAGCCAAAGCAGACTCCGACCTTTACGACCTAGAGACAGTGCTGTTCCTAGATGAAATTCACAGATTTTCGAAGGCGCAGCAAGATTCTCTGCTACCGTCTGTTGAGGCTGGTTGGGTCACACTTGTTGCTGCAACAACCGAGAATCCTTCATTCAGCGTTATTGCACCTCTAATTTCTCGATCGCTTGTGGTCCGTCTTCAATCTCTAACTGATTCGGATCTAAAAACTTTGGTTTCTAGAGCTATTCAGGATGAGCGCGGATTTGCCGGTCTGATTTCGATTGATGACGCAGCGCTGGCGGAGTTGGTTCGAACCTCACAGGGCGACGCTCGTCGGGCGCTCACATTTCTAGAGGCCCTTGCCTTTGCCGCTTGGCAGAGAAGTGAAAAGACTTCAACAGCGGAAATTGGATTGGACGACTTCCAAACTGCTCTCAGTGCCGCACCAATCAGATATGACAAGGATGGCGATAACCACTACGACGTCATCAGCGCCTTCATAAAATCCGTCAGGGGCTCAGATGCGGATGCGGCGATTTACTGGTTAGCGAGAATGATCGAAGGGGGAGAGGATCCTCGGTTCATTGCTAGAAGGTTAATGATTTTGGCTGCAGAAGATATCGGATTAGCAGACCCTCAGGCACTCGTGTTAGCTACAGCAGTGGCTCAAGCCGTAGCTTTGATTGGTATGCCAGAAGGGCGCATCCCGCTTTCTGAGGCCACCATTTATCTGTCACTGGCTCCAAAATCTAATTCCGCATACAACGCAATTAATGAAGCGATTGCTGACGTTAGGGCGGGTCTAGTAGTTCCAGTACCTGAACCACTGCGTTCATCCAACTACGCGGGTGCCGAGAATTACGGAAATGGAATTGGCTATGTTTACCCTCACGACGAAGCGGCAGGAGTGGTCAGACAGGACTACCTTGATCCCAAAGTGCGTTCGAAATCGTATTACGTACCAAAACGATTCGGTGCGGAAGCTGACTCCATTTCCCTTTGGGAACGTCTCAGACAGATAATTCGTGGCAAATAGTCGTTTTTCTTGCTAATCTTGTCAGGTTGCTATTTACTTCAAGCTCTCTGGCTGCGAGAAGAAGTGAATGATGCTCAATTAGCCGAGCATTCTTAGGCAGTAGTAAATAACTGTTAATGAATATTCCGAAAGGTCCACGTGTCTAAAACTTCACGTACCCGCAGCAAAACCAGGCCCGGTCGCTTGGGCCGATCGTTTGTTCAAAGGCTTTGGCTGGCGGGGTGCCTTTGGCATTTTGCTGGATGATTTTGATCGCCTGGGTCGAATCGGATCCAGCATTTACGGCGCTCTCAGCGTTAGAGGCGGCCTCGGCATCGGGTTCGCGGTCATGGAAGTCGT
>JALQVK010000056.1 GCA_023260375.1 Rhodoluna sp.
GAATGGAACAAAGTCATTTGAATCCCAGTGCTCTTGGAAAGCAATGACACCTTCGCCGATCAGGGTGTTCGAGAGTTCCTTGTCGTTGACTAGGCGATCGAAGTATGCCTGCTTGTTGCCAGGCAGGTTACCTTCGGCGTGGAAAGCGAACTTTTGACCGTTAGCGGTGTTGTCCTTGGCAAGTTCAGCTTCTAGTTTCTCTTTGCCAAATCGGCCCACTGCTGCCAACGAGATGATGATCCACCAGCGCTGGTCTTGGTCAATTTCGCGTCCTGGCAATTGAAGTTCACCCGAAAGTAACTGTTCCATGGTGTCCACGAACTCGCCACGGGCGTAGATAGCCCAGAACTTGAGGAACATGTACTGAGCATCGCTGCCAGGCGCTGCCGCCAAGGTTAGCTCCCAGAGGCGCTCGGCAACCTTGGTGAAAGTAGCATCCTGGGTGTCTCGAGCAACGTAGTAGGCGCTGGTGGTAACCAACTGTCGAAGTAAGGTCTGCAGCGCAGAGCCCTGAGTCTCCGATTGGATGTTGTTCAGAACTAGGTCAATAAAGTCGCGAGCGGGTGTTTCACCATCACGCATTGCATCCCAGGCGGCCATCCAGATCATGGTTCGAGCTAGGGAGTCCTCGAACTTGTCCAGATTCTCAAGCGCGAACTTCCAGGAGGCGTCGTCGAGGCGAATCTTTGCGTAGGCGAGGTCATCATCGTTTAGAAGGATTAGATCCGGACGAGCCTTGCCAACGAATGAAGGAACCTCGGTTGAAACGCCAGAAACATCCAGTTCAACGCGGTCGGTGCGAATGATCTTGCCATCTACCAGGTTGTAGAAACCTACAGCCATGCGATGATCACGAATTGTTGGGTATTCGGCAATTGCAGACTGCAGAATGTTGAACTTGGTGATTACACCAGCGGCGTCAACGCCTAGGTCTAGCTCAAGCTTGTTCACGCCGGCGGTCTCTAGCCATTGCTTCGACCAAGCCTTTAGGTCGCGACCTGAAGACTTCTCAAGCTCAACCAATAGGTCGGCAAGAACAGCGTTACCGAATGCATGCTTCTTGAAGTACTCGGCAACGCCGGCGGCGAATGCATCGCGACCAACCCAAGCAGCCAACTGCTTTAGAACCGAAGCGCCCTTTGCATAAGTAATTCCGTCGAAGTTGATCATTACGTCTTCAAGGTCATTGATCTCGGCAACGATTGGGTGAGTGGTCGATAACTGGTCGGCACGGTAAGCCCAAGCCTTCTCGCCGGCAGCAAAGGTAGTCCAAGCCTCATCCCAAGAAGTTGCCTCAGCGGTAGCCAATGTTGAGGTGTACTCGGCGAATGACTCGTTTAGCCATAGGTCGTTCCACCACCGCATGGTTACTAGGTCGCCGAACCACATGTGAGCAAGCTCGTGCAGGATGGTCACAACACGACGCTCCTGGATGGCCTCAGACGAAGCTCCACGGAATACATAGATCTCGTTGAAGGTAACCGCGCCAGCATTCTCCATAGCGCCAGCATTGAAGTCTGGAGCCATGATCTGGTCATACTTCTCAAACGGGTAAGGAGTGCTGAAGGTCTTCTCGAAAAACTCGAAACCGGCTCTGGTCACATCGAATAGATTGTCGTGGTCTAGGTACTGCTTCAAAGATGAGCGGCACCAGAATCCAAGTGGAATGGTCTTGCCATTAGAGGAAACCAAAGACGACTGCTCACCAACATAAGGGCCGGCAATCAAGGCAGTGATGTATGAAGAAATGCGTGGGGTAGGAGAGAACTCCCAGTGAGCCTTATCGCCATCAATAAAAGGCTGTGGAGTTGTTTGGTTCGAGATAACAGTCCAGTGAGCCGGGGTAGTAGCCACGAACTGGAAGGTTGCTTTCAGGTCAGGCTGCTCGAAAACAGCGAACACGCGGCGGCTGTCTGGCACCTCGAATTGCGAGTAAAGGTAAACCTCACCATCGGCAGGGTCCACAAAGCGGTGTAGACCTTCACCGGTGTTCATGTAGAACATGTCAGCATCCACCACAAGCTCGTTCACCGAAGCCAGGTTAGGCAACGAAATACGAGTACCGTCCGCCAAAGAAACCGGCAAAGACTCACCATTCAAGGTGATCGAGTGCACGGAAGCGGTAATGGCATCAATAAAGGTCGATGCTCCAACCGAAGTAGCACCGAAACGAACGGTGGTCTTCGAGCGGAATGTGGTCTCAGAAGTGGTTAGATCCAACTCAATGCGGTACGACTCAACGTTGAGTAGACCAGCACGGTCGGCGGCTTCAATTCTGGTTAGGTTTTCACCTGGCATTTTTTGTTGTCCTGTCAATCCAATAATGGGTTCTCCACTAGCCTAGACACTATGCGCATCCACATCGCCACCGACCACGCAGGTTTAGAACTTTCTCACTTTCTAATCGAAGAACTAACCAAAGACGGTCACAATGTTTTCGACCACGGACCAGACCACTATGACGCCCTGGACGACTACCCAGGATTCTGCATTAATGCAGCGCTCGCGGTGACCGCTGACCAAAAAGCGGGCGTTGAAGCCCTCGGAATCGTCCTCGGCGGCTCAGGAAACGGCGAACAGATCGCAGCAAACAAGGTTGAAGGAATCCGTGCCGCCCTGGTCTGGAACGAATCAACCGCCAAACTTGCCCGCGAACACAACGATGCCAACGTAATTGCAGTCGGCGCCCGCCAACACACTCAGGAAGAAGTTCTGCACCTAATCAAGCTCTTCATCGCCGAACCTTTCAGCAACGACGAACGTCACGTACGCCGCATCAAAAAGATCGGTATCTACGAAACTTCAGGCGAAGTTCAGCTATAAGTGCCCGAGGGTCACACAGTCCACCGAATTGCGAACAGTTTCAATGAACTGTTCGCCGGTAAAACCCTAACCATCGATTCGCCGCAGGGGAGATTCTCCTCAAGCGCAAAGCTCATCTCCAAGCAAAAGTTCAGCAAAGCTTGGGCAATCGGCAAACAGATGTTCCTCGATTTCGACAATGGCCAAACCCTAAGAATCCATCTCGGTATCTATGGCAAATGGCGTTTCGTAAAGCTCCAAAACGAAGAACTCCCAGAGGTTCAAGGGCAAGTGCGAGCACGCTTCTTCACCAAAACCGACATGGCCGACCTACGTGGGCCAACCATCTGCGAACTGATCGAAACCCATGAACTTACAAAGCTCATGCAAAGACTGGGGCCAGACCCACTAAACCCCGACGACGGCACCGAGTTCAAACGCTTCCAGCGGAATATCAGCACTTCAAAAACGTCAATCGGTCTTTTACTAATGAACCAGGACGTAATCGCTGGCATCGGCAACGTCTACCGCGCCGAAATCCTCTACCGCGCCAAGATCAACCCGCACACTCCAGGCAAACAGCTCACACCGAAGCAAATCAAAGAACTATGGAAAGACTCGGTCCACCTGCTTGAACTGGGTGTTATCCACGGAGTCATGCTCACTCGTGATGGTTTTCTCAACGAAGACCCTGGCAAACCCGAACGTCATCACGTCTACAAGCGAAACGGCGAACCATGCCGCAAATGCAAAACGCACATCGTTTTAGAGGTTATGTCAGGGCGAAAACTTTATTTCTGCCCTATGTGTCAGAAGTAATTGGAGCGGGTGACGAGAATCGAACTCGCACCATCAGTTTGGAAGACTGAGGCTCTACCATTGAGCTACACCCGCAAGGGATTTCTTTT
>JALQVK010000094.1 GCA_023260375.1 Rhodoluna sp.
ACGATCAAGCAGGTGGAAGCCTCCATTATCGAAACCGCGTGGTCAAACGGGTGGGTGACCCCGCGTCCACCCTCGCGTCTTACCGACAAGACCGTCGCCGTCGTGGGGAGTGGACCCGCAGGCCTTGCAGCAGCCCAGCAGTTAACCCGTGTGGGCCACACCGTTGCTGTCTTTGATCGTGATGACCGCATCGGCGGCCTTCTGCGTTACGGCATCCCCGATTTCAAGATGGAAAAACACCACATTGACCGCCGCATCGAACAGATGGCCGCCGAGGGAACGCGTTTCCGTACCGGTCAGAACATTGGGGTAGACATCACCTGGGAAGAGCTTCGAAGTCGATACGACGCAGTTCTTATCGCAACTGGTGCAACTGTGCCTCGCGACCTCACTGTTCCCGGACGTGAGCTTAATGGTGTTCACTTCGCCATGGATTACCTTGTGCAGTCAAATAAGGTTGTTGCCGGTGAAGCCGTGAACGGGCAAATTTCCGCTGAGGGTAAGCACGTCATCATTCTCGGTGGTGGTGATACCGGAGCTGACTGTTTAGGAACGGCCACTAGACAAGGAGCGTTGTCGGTAACGACCCTAGCTATTGGCAAGCAGCCTGCATCAGAGCGCACTCCAGGCCAGCCTTGGCCGACATTCCCAACGTTGTTCGAGGTTTCTAGCGCCCATGAAGAATTTGGTGAGAGAAAGTACTTAGCTTCTACCGTCGAATTCGTTGGTGAAAATGGCCAACTTACCGGTGTGAAAGTCGCTGAGACTGAAATCGTCGACGGAAAACGCCTTCCTAAGGCAGGAACCGAGAAAGTTCTTCCTGCCGATCTAGTGTTCTTGGCTTTAGGTTTTACCGGCCCTGAGAATGACCTTCTCAACTCGCAAAGTGAAATTCTTACCGACAACCGAGGAAACATCGCACGCAATTCCGATTGGGCGACTAACCTTGAGGATGTTTTCGTAGCTGGAGATGCCGGTCGCGGTCAGAGCCTTATTGTTTGGGCTATTGCCGAAGGCCGAGCTGCTGCAGCAGCGATTGATGAATGGCTCACCGGCGACACTGTGCTACCAAAGCCAGTTCGACCAACCGACCGAGCAATTTCAATTTAGTAATACCAAATCAAATAATGAAGAGGAAATAATGAGACGCGCAAAGATCGTCGCAACACTAGGCCCAGCTACTTCTAGCTATGAGCAGATCAAAGGCATTGTCGAGGCCGGTGTGAACGTTGCACGTATGAACTTGAGCCATGGTTCATACGATGTCCACGAAGCTGTTTACAAAAACGTTCGACAGGTAGCCGCTGACACCGGCAAGGCGGTCGCGGTTCTTGTTGACCTCCAGGGTCCAAAGATTCGTTTGGCTCGTTTCAAAGACGGACCAGTCATGCTCGAAAAGGGCGCCACCTTCAAAATCACTATCGATGAAGTAGATGGTGACGTAAATATTTGTGGAACCACTTTTAAGGGACTTCCTGGTGACGTCAAGGTGGGAGACTCACTTCTTATTGACGACGGCAAGGTTGGCCTTCGCGCAACTGCTGTAGACGACCGGACTGTAACCACCGTGGTCGAAGTTGCTGGCGTTGTTTCAAACAACAAGGGAATCAACCTTCCTGGTGTTGCTGTAAACGTGCCTGCGCTGTCGGAAAAGGATGAAGAAGACCTTCGTTGGGCCTTGAAACTTGGTGCAGACATGATCGCACTTTCATTCGTTCGTGACGCGAAAGACATCGTCCGAGTGCACGAAATTATGCGTGAAGAAGGCGTTTTCATTCCAACCATTGCAAAGGTTGAGAAGCCTCAGGCTGTGGCCGCACTTGAAGAAATCATCGACGCATTTGACGGCGTAATGGTTGCTCGAGGTGACCTAGGTGTGGAGCTTCCACTTGAGCAGGTTCCACTAGTTCAGAAGCGTGCCGTGGAGCTTTGCCGTCGTTGGGCCAAGCCGGTAATTGTTGCGACTCAGATGCTTGAATCGATGATCACGGCGTCACGTCCAACTCGCGCCGAAGCGAGCGACGTTGCCAACGCAGTACTAGATGGCGCAGATGCTCTTATGTTGTCTGGTGAAACCTCCGTTGGTGAATTCCCAGTAGAGACTGTTGCCACCATGGCGAAGATTATTGAGGCTACTGAAGAAAACGGCATGGACCGAATTGCTCCGCTAGGTACCAGACCTCACACTCACTCTGGAGCTGTGTCGCTTGCTGCTGTTGAGATTGCTGAGCTACTGGCGCTGAAGTACGTTTGTGTATTCACCGAGTCTGGTGATTCGGTTCGTCGTGTTTCGCGTCTACGTTCGAACGTGCCAATCCTTGCATTCACTCCTAGTGAAAAGATTCGCAACCGTCTCGCATTGGTTTGGGGTGCAGAAACCTTCCTTGTGGAGCCTGTCAAGCACACCGACCAGATGATCAAGCAGGTAGAGGACGTTGTCGTTGGTCTTGGCAAGGGTAAAGATGGCGACGAGCTTGTTGTCGTTGCCGGTACCCCTCCAGGCGTTTCTGGTTCAACCAACTCGCTTCGCGTTCACCGCATCGGCGAGCCAACTCACAACTAATTAGTGTGAAAAAAGCCGGACCACCTGGTCCGGCTTTTTTTATGTGCCGAGAGTGGGACTTGAACCCACACGTCTTTCGACAAAGCATTTTGAGTGCTCCGCGTCTGCCATTTCGCCATCCCGGCCAACACAACTTTTCAATAATACCTGAACTGCTTCGGCTAGTCTTGTTCCCATGAGTGAATCGGTTGCTAAGAGAGTTCTCGTCGCTGAAGATGAGGCGCTCATTCGCATGGACATTGTTGAAACCCTTCGCGACAGCGGCTACGAAGTAGTGGGTGAGGCGGCCGACGGACAAGAAGCAGTAGAACTAGCAACCTCACTAGTTCCTGACCTTGTGGTGATGGACATCAAGATGCCTCGCATGGACGGCATTTCTGCAGCCAAACACCTTGCAGAACTTCGCATCCCCGTGGTCTTGCTCACGGCGTTTTCTCAAAAGGAACTGTTTGAACAAGCAGCGCAGGTTGGTGCAATGGCTTATGTTGTAAAGCCATTCAACCCAAATGACTTGCTACCAGCAATCGAGATTGCACTGCATCGCCACTCTGAAATTCGAGCACTCGAGCTAGAAGTGTCGGATCTAAACGATCGTCTAGAGACCCGCAAGCTGATTGAACGCGCCAAAGGACTTTTACTGTCAAAGAAATTGGTTCCCGATGAGCCTGAAGCATTCCGCTGGATTCAGAAGGCTTCCATGGACCGTCGTCTCACCATGCGTGATGTTGCGAAGACCATCATCGAGCAACTTGCGGAAAAGGCTTAGTTTTTCTTTTCTCGAATTAGGTTCGTGATTCGAACAGTGCTTAGGCGGTTGTTTTCGTCGTCGTAGCAAACGATTTCGTGAACGGTCAGAGTTTTTCCAAGTGAAATCGGCTTACAAATGGCAGTGACGGTACCCTTGGTTGCTGATCGGCTGTGCGAAGCATTGATTTCAATGCCAACCGCAACTTTGCCGAGGGTGTGTGCCCAAACATTTGCCGAAAGGCTGCCTAAAGTTTCACCTAGTACTAAATACGCTCCACCATTCACCAGCCCCAGTGGTTGACGGTTGCCTTCTACCGGCATGGTTGCAATGGTCTGCTCGATACTCAGTTCCTGAAGCACGATTCCCATGCGCTCGGCAAGTTCTCCTAAACCGCGTTTGTCCATGAGGGCTTTGGCTTCATCCGAGAGCTTGATTTCCGTCAATCCAAAGTCCTTTCATGGTGGGGAAGTAGGCTTACTTCATGACCGATAGTCCAAAGCCTACCCTGCTCCTTATTGATGGGCACTCTTTGGCCTTTCGTGCCTTCTATGCGCTAAGCCCTGATAGTTTCCGGGCACCAAACGGTCAGCACACTAATGCCGTTCACGGCTTCATTTCTATGCTTTTGAACATCCTTGGAGCAGAGAAGCCAACTCACATTGCAGTCGCTTTCGATCTTTCTCGAGAATCATTCAGAACCCTCGAGTACCCGGCTTATAAGGGCACACGTGGTGAAACGCCACCAGAATTCAATGGTCAAACCGAGTTGCTTCACGAAACTCTAGCCGCCATGAATATCCGAACATTTACACGCGAAAACTATGAAGCCGACGATGTTTTAGCGTCATTCGCCGACCAGGCAGCTGACCAAGGATTCCGAGTACTCTTGGTTTCGGGTGACCGCGACACCTTTCAGTTAATCCGTCCAGAAACCACAATTCTTTACCCGGTAAAGGGTGTTTTGAATTTGGCTCGCATGGATGACGCAGCCGTTTTTGAGAAATACGGAATTCACGCCAAGCAGTACCCTGACATGGCCGCCTTGGTGGGCGAAGCCAGCGACAACCTCATTGGTGTTCCTTCGGTCGGTCCGAAAACTGCGGCAAAGTGGATTACTGAGTATGGAAGCCTTGATGGCATTCTCGCGAACGCCCACCTGATCGGTGGCAAAGTCGGAGAGCAACTTCGTGAGCATCAAGGAAACGCCGTACGTAACCGCAGACTCAATCACTTGGTCCGCGATCTCGACCTTGGTGTTGATTTCCACGATCTGAAATTGGTAGGCGTCAACGAGGTTTCTGTCCGGGATGTCTTCGCTCGTCTTGGCTTCAAAAGCCTTACCGAGCGTGTCCTAAAGCTTAAGGGAGCCAGTCAGTCATCTAGCGTTGACCATGCCGTAGTTGAAGACGTCAGCCCCTTTGAAGCTCAGGTCGCACCAGCTGTCCAAAGTCTCCGCACGGATGAGCTCAAGCATTGGCTGGGTAGCACAAAGAGTCAAGTCTCAGTTTCTTTTGATAGGACTTTTGCCGCCTTCGATGGGACCGAATTGGTCGAGTCAGATTCGATTCCATGGGAGTGGCTTGGTTCCGAAGCTGCCAAGGTGGTTTTTGATTCCAAGAATCGACTAAGAAACGCACTAGAAGCCGGTTTCGAGCTTCGCGGAGTGGTTGCCGATCCGCTTTTGGAGACATATCTCATCGACCCACTTCGACGGGATTACTCTCTCCTGAAAATTTGCGAGGACCTGCTCGGATTCATGCCAGAGGATCCAACCGCGATTACAGAGACACATTTCGCTTGGCTAACCGGTCTTTTACACGAAAATCTTGCGTCCAAGATTGAGACGACCGAACAAACGGCAGTTCTAAATGACATTGAATTGCCAACGTCAAGCACTCTTGGTCGTATGGAGCATCTTGGCATTCAGGTAAACAAGGCGCGACTCGAAGAACTATCCCTCGAACTAGGAGAGAGAATCGCCCAGGTTCAGGCAGAGGCTTTCGAGATTATTGGCAAAGAAATCAATCTAAGTTCGCCTAAACAGCTACAGACGGTTCTTTTCGAAGACCTCGGCATGACCGGTACTAAGTCAGTGAAAACAGGTTTCTCAACCAACGCGGAGTCGCTAACGACACTCTTTGAACAAACTGGACACCCGTTCCTCGAGAAACTGCTTGAACATCGCGAAGTCACCAAAATGCGACAGATGGTTGAAATCATCGTCAAGGGAATTGCCGAGGACGGTCGCGTTCACACCAGTTATGTCCAGACCGGCACTTCTACTGGACGACTTTCTTCGGAGAACCCAAATCTCCAGAACATCCCGATCAAGAGCCAAATTGGTAAAACCATTCGCGATTGTTTCCAGGTAGCGGATGGCTTCGAAACCCTGCTCACTGCTGACTATTCCCAAATTGAAATGCGCATTATGGCTCACTTGTCTGGTGACGAGGGTCTTATCGAAGCGTTCAATGCTGGTGAAGACTTGCACCGATTCGTTGGAGCTCGAGTTTTCGGTGTCAGTCCTAGTGAGGTAACTCCGGCAATGCGTTCCAAGGTCAAGGCCATGAGCTACGGCCTGGTCTACGGTTTGAGTGAATATGGTCTTGCCAAACAACTCAAGATCAGTAACGGCGAAGCGAAGCAACTCATGAACGACTACTTCGACCGATTTGGTGGTGTTCGTACTTATCTCGCCTCGGTCGTCGATGGAGCGAAACTTAACGGCTATACGGTCACTACCTTCGGTCGACGTCGTCCGTTCGATGATTTGAAGTCGCCGATCTTCCAAATTCGTGAAAATGCCAGGCGCGCCGCTCTAAACGCACCGATTCAGGGAACCGCTGCCGACATTATGAAGTTGGCGATGATAAGAATCGATCACAAGATGCAAGCAGCCGGACTCAGAAGTCGTATGTTGCTGCAGGTCCACGACGAATTGGTGTTTGAAGTCGCAACTGGCGAGCTTGAGAACCTCACAGCTCTGGTTGTCGATGAGATGCAACACGTGGTGAAGCTAAGCGTTCCACTAGATGTTCACATTGGTGTCGGCAAGACGTGGGAAACCGCTGGTCACTAGTAATTGCCTCGCGGTCGGATAGGCGATAGGCTAGTAGAAGTGCCATTTGGTACTAATTCATATCCATCGCCTAGGCAGGAAACTGCTAAAGCCCGAGCATGTCCGTTGAGTAAAACAAAATATGACTAACACCCCAAAGGCTGTCAAGCAGGTAGCCGTTAACGACATTGGTTCTGCAGAAGACTTTCTAGCAGCAGTCGAAAAGACCCTAAAGTTCTTCAACGACGGCGACCTTATCGCCGGAACCGTTGTAAAGATCGACCGCGACGAGGTACTTCTTGACGTCGGTTACAAGACCGAAGGTGTAATCCCTTCACGTGAACTTTCAATCCGCCACGACGCAGACCCAAGTGACATTGTTGCTGTTGGTGACTCAATTGAGGCTCTTGTTCTTCAGAAGGAAGACAAAGAAGGTCGCCTAATTCTTTCCAAGAAGCGCGCTCAGTACGAACGTGCCTGGGGCGATGTAGAGAAGGTTAAGAACGAAGACGGAACCGTTGAAGGTACCGTTATCGAAGTTGTCAAGGGTGGTCTAATCGTTGACATCGGTCTTCGTGGATTCCTTCCTGCATCACTAATCGAACTTCGCCGCGTTCGCGACCTAGGTCCTTACCTAGGCCAGAAGGTTGAAGCCAAGATTCTTGAGCTAGACAAGAACCGCAACAACGTTGTTCTGTCTCGCCGTGCACTTCTAGAAGAGAGCCAGTCAGCTTCTCGCAGCACCTTCCTAGCAGACCTAGCCAAGGGCCAGATCCGCACCGGTGTTGTTTCATCTATCGTCAACTTCGGTGCATTTATCGACCTTGGTGGCGTAGACGGTCTA
>JALQVK010000104.1 GCA_023260375.1 Rhodoluna sp.
TCTTGTGACCTACTGTCCCGGTACGTGTTATCTGCGTGAGCAGCGCACCTATAGCTTTTGATACCTGCTCTTTGTTTTTCACTTAATGAATCTCGTTAGAGCCAAGATGGTACCACTTGGGGCTAATGGTAACCATCAACGTTGAACTATCTTCAAACTCGCAGGACGCGTGCATGTCAATAGCACCCCACTCTTCGGTCAACCCCGACCGCATTGAAGGTCAGAAGACCGGAGCCTTTGAGGTTGTCGAATTCCTAGATCGTGCTCCAGACATTCACGTGCTACCTGTTGGTAACGCCGGTAACTACTCTGCTTACTTCAAGGGTTATAAGGAAGACGTTCAGGCTGGCCGCATCAAGCACATTCCACAGATGTGGGGCTACCAGGCTGATGGTTCGGCGCCGTTCGTTTACGGAACCCCTGTGAAGAACCCAGACACCATTGCTACCGCCATCCGTATCGGTAACCCAGCTTCCTACGAACTTGCCTTGGCTGCTCGCGAGGAGTCGCAGGGTCGTTTCGGCGCGGTCAAGGACCCAGACATCCTTTGGATGCACCGATTCCTCTCTCAGGAGGTTGGCGTTTTCGTTGAGCCTTCATCGGCGACCGGTGCTGCCGGTTTACTGCAGGCTTCTCGTGCAGGCGACAACCTGGCTGGTAAGACCATCGTGGTTACCGTAACCGGTAACGGTCTAAAGGACGCCGCTTGGGCGCTAAAGGACGAGCGAGGACGCGAAATCAAGCCAACCGTAGTTTCGAACCGCGCCAAAGAAGTTGCCGAACGTCTAGGGCTTGCATAAACATGACCAACCTCGTCGGGCGCAAAGTGTCGGTCAAGGTCCCTGCCACTTCGGCAAACCTTGGACCTGGCTTTGACACGCTCGGCATGGCTCTTTCTTACTACGACGAACTCGAGGTCGAAGCCGTTGCCGGTTCTGGAGCGGTCGTCGAAGTGATTGGTGAAGGTGCTGGTGAGGTGCCTACCGATGAGAACAACTTGGTTGTGAAATCGATCGCTTACGTGTTCGAGCAGGTCGGGGTGCCACTTCCAGGTCTAAAGCTAAAGGCTCACAACATCATTCCTCACGGCCGCGGCATGGGTTCATCCGGTGCTGCAGTGGTATCTGGAATCGTTGCGGCGAAGGGCTTACTCGAGGGTGTCGTAGATTTCACGCCGGAGCGTCTCTTGCAGTTGGCCACCGATTTGGAAGGCCACCCGGATAACGTGGCTCCAGCCCTTTTCGGAGGTCTTACCATCGCATGGGAAGACGCCAAAGGCCCTCACCACAAGAAGCTAATTGTTCACCGCGGCGTTTCCCCGCTTGAACTTGTTCCAAATTTCAAAATGTCGACCGCAACTGCCCGTGCGCTTCAGCCAGAATCAGTTCCTCACGAAGACGCAGTGTTTAACGTGTCACGCTCGGCGCTGCTGGTGGCTGCTCTTACCCAGAGCCCAGAGCTTCTCATGGCTGCTACCGAAGACCGCCTGCACCAGGACTATCGCGCCGAGGCGATGCCTGAGGCTGGCAAAGTTATCGAGTTGATGAGAGCCAACAACCATGCAGCAGTGGTTTCTGGTGCCGGTCCGTCGGTTCTAGTTTTGGCCTCAGATCCGGCCGAGCGTATGGAAGCCGCAAAACTGGCTGCCGAAAACTTTCCACAGTGGCGCGCCTTGGTCTTGGCAGTTGACTTCAAAGGTGCTACTGTTATCTCGCACCAGTAAATAGGTGAGAAGCTCTAAAGCAACATTCAGTTAGAAGCTCCCACTGGTGAATCAACCGCTAATCAAGCGTTTATGTGCACGCAAAATTCGTGCCTAAGGTGACTAACCCGAAACCGAACCAGTCACCTAAATCTCAAGGAGAAATACAAACACATGGATGAAATCCAACAAGACGCACCGGTTACCAAAGGTCGCCGCGTAGTAGTAGACCCAGCCGTAGCTAGCGAAGCTCCAGCGGGCGAAAGTTCAGGACCGAAGCGCCGCACCCGCAGCGCGAAGTCAAAGACCGAAGGTGAGTCGGCACCTGCCGAAGCACCAAAGTCGGAAGGCAACAGTGAAGGCAAGTCCGAGGGCGGCGAAGGTCGTCAGCAGGGCAACCGAGACAACAACCGTGGTGACCGCGACGACGAGCGAAACGGCCGTAACCGTAACCGTAACCGTAACCGTAACCGTGGCGACCGCAACAACCGTGGCCGTGGCCGTGGTGGAGACTTCCAGGACGAGGCAGAGCCAGAGATCGGCGAGAACGATGTTCTCATCTCGGTTGCCGGAATCCTCGACGTCCTCGAGAACTACGCGTTCATTCGCACCTCTGGCTACCTACCTGGCCCAAACGACGTTTACGTTTCTCTCGGTCAGGTAAAGAAGTACGGCCTACGCAAGGGTGACGCAGTGGTTGGCGCCATCCGCCAGCCTCGCGAAGGCGAAGGTCAGGGTCGTCAGAAGTTCAACGCGGTTGTCCGCATTGATTCGGTAAACGGTCAGACCATCGAAGAAGCACAGTCGCGCATCGAGTTCGGCAAGCTAACCCCGCTCTACCCACAGACCCGTCTGCGTCTAGAGACCGATGCCGCAAAGCTAAACACCCGCATCATCGACCTAGTGGCTCCGATTGGTAAGGGCCAGCGTGGTCTTATTGTTTCGCCTCCAAAGGCCGGTAAGACTCTAGTTCTTCAGGCAATCGCTAACTCGATCGCTACCAACAACCCAGAAGTTCACCTAATGGTGGTTCTGGTAGACGAGCGTCCGGAAGAAGTTACCGACATGCAGCGTACTGTGAAGGGTGAAGTCATCGCTTCGACCTTCGACCGCCCTGCCGAAGACCACACCACCGTTGCTGAACTGGCTATCGAGCGCGCCAAGCGTTTGGTGGAGCTAGGTCACGACGTTGTTGTTCTACTTGACTCGATCACCCGTCTGGGTCGCGCCTACAACCTAAGCGCTCCAGCTTCTGGACGTATCCTTTCCGGTGGTGTCGACAGCTCGGCACTTTACCCACCAAAGCGTTTCTTCGGTGCTGCCCGTAACATCGAGGACGGCGGCTCGCTGACCATCCTTGCCACCGCACTGGTTGAGACCGGTTCGAAGATGGACGAGGTTATCTTCGAAGAGTTCAAGGGAACTGGAAATATGGAGCTTCGTCTGTCGCGTCAGCTAGCCGACAAGCGCATCTTCCCAGCCGTCGATGTCAACGCTTCGGGTACCCGACGCGAAGAGATGTTGATGAACCCTGACGAAACCAAGATCATTTGGAAGCTTCGCCGCGCACTTGCCGGCCTAGAGCAGCAGCAAGCACTTGAGCTCGTTCTTGGCCGCCTAAAGGAAACTCAGAGCAACGTTGAGTTCCTTATGCAGGTCCAGAAGTCGATGCCTGTACCAACCTCTGACGGAGAATAATGCTCGACTCAGTCAAGCCACTGCTGGAAGAACACCAGGCGCTTCAGACCCAGTTGTCTGACTCCTCGGTGCACGCCAACCCTGGCCTGGCTAAGAAGCTAAACCGCCGTTACGCCGAACTCAGTGCAATCGTCAATGCTTACAACTCGGTTAACTCGTTGACCGATGACTTGGCTGCCGCGAAGGAACTGGCCAAGGAAGACGAGGCGTTCGCCGAGGAAGTTACCTCTAACGAGGAGAAACTTCACGACGCTAACGAGAAGCTTCGTCGCCTGCTAATTCCTCGCGACCCAGACGACGGCCGCGACGTGATTATGGAAATCAAAGCCGGTGAGGGTGGTGCCGAATCGGCACTATTCGCAGCCGACCTGCTTCGCATGTACATTCAGTACGCCAACTCAAAGGGTTGGAAAACTGAAATTCTGGACAAGAACGAATCTGACCTTGGCGGCATCAAGGATGTGCAGATGGCTGTAAAGTCAAACGCCACCGACCCAAGCCAGGGTGTCTGGGCTCACCTAAAGTACGAAGGTGGTGTGCACCGCGTTCAGCGTGTGCCAGCAACCGAAACTCAAGGTCGAATCCACACCTCGGCTGCCGGTGTTCTTTGTTTCCCAGAAGTAGACGAGCCGGAAGAAGTTGAAATCAGCCAGAACGATCTTCGCATCGACGTTTACCGTTCATCTGGTCCTGGCGGTCAGTCGGTTAACACCACCGACTCGGCAGTTCGAATCACTCACCTTCCAACCGGTATCACGGTTGCCATGCAAAACGAAAAGAGCCAGCTTCAGAACCGTGAAGCGGCCATGCGTGTGCTTCGTGCTCGTATTTTGGCTGCTCAGCAGGAAGCTATTGAAGCCGAACTTTCGGCAGCTCGTAAGTCTCAGGTGAAGTCGGTTGACCGTTCCGAGCGCATTCGTACCTACAACTACCCTGAAAACCGCATCGCCGACCACCGCACCGGTTACAAGTCATACAACTTGGACCAGGTCATGGATGGCGCTCTCGAGCCAGTTATTCAGTCGGCAATTCAAGCCGACGAAGAGGCAAGACTCGCAGCTCTGGGCGAAAAATAGTGAAACTTTCCGAGCTTCTAACTCGGGGTTCCGAGTTGCTAGCGTCGGTTGGTATTGATTCAGCCGAGGTTGACGCACAGTTGCTGGCGGCTCACGTCCTAGGTATTTCGAGAGGCGAACTTCAGGCGAAACTTTTTCTCGATCCCGAAATTCCGCAAGCGCCAGAGCTTCTTGAACTTTTTCAAAAGCGTAAGCAGCGCATTCCACTTCAACATCTAACCGGGGTGGCTTATTTTCGAAACCTTGAACTAGCCGTCGGTCCTGGAGTTTTCATTCCAAGACCGGAAACCGAGGGCGTTGCCGAGTTAGCCATTCAGGCTCTGCGTTTGGTCCCTGAAGAACCTATCGCGGTTGACCTTTGCACCGGCTCGGGAGCTATTGCAATTTCACTCGCGACCGAGGTGCCCCATTCCAAGGTTTTTGCCTGGGAGTTGAATCCGGAATCGGAAAGCTACCTTCGCCAGAATTTGCGCGGAAATGTCGAGTTGGTTATGGGCGACATCTCGGAAGATCATCAGCTTTTTGAAGACCTTGCTGGAACAGTCGACGTTGTGGTTTCAAACCCCCCTTACATTCCAAATTGGGCGATTCCTCGTGATTTAGAAGTGCAACTTCACGACCCGGATCTTGCTCTCTACGGGGGAGAAGACGGCCTAGATATTATTCGTGTGGTTAGTAGGCGAGCAATGCAACTACTGAAGCCAGGTGGCTTTCTGGTAGTTGAGCATGCCGATTCACAAGGCCAACTCGTGGCAGACTTATTCCAAGCCGATGGCTGGCGCTCGATCAGTATTCATCAAGATTTGACCGGACGCGATCGAAGCGTGAGTGCGATTAAGGGATTGTAGGAGGCCTCTGTGAAATTTGATTGTGCCATTACTACTGACCTTCTCGAGGGTATGCGTCAGGCAAAGCAAAACATTGGTCGTGCTGGTCTAATCGTTTTACCAACCGACACCGTTTACGGTATCGGTGCCGACGCTTTTTCCGCCTTCGCAGTCAACGCGCTGCTCGAAGCCAAAGGCCGCGGTCGACAGTCGCCACCACCAGTTCTTATTCCAAGTCTCGATACTCTTCGTGCCCTTGCCGACAACCCACCTGCGATTACCTTCAAGTTGGCGGAAAAGTTTTGGCCCGGTGCCCTAACTTTGATTGTTCGCGCTCAGCCATCGCTGAGCTGGGATCTTGGCGAAACTAAGGGGACCGTTGCTCTTCGAATCCCCAACAACGACGTTACCCTCGCGCTACTCAGGGACGTTGGCCCGCTGGCGGTCTCCAGCGCAAACCTAACCGGGCAACCGGCAGCGGTAAACATCGACGAAGCGCAAGCTTATTTCGGCAAAAAGGTAGGCGTTTATTTGGACGGCGGTCCATCCAAAGATTCCAAACCTTCGACAATTTTGGATCTCACCGAAGCTGGTTTTGTAAAAGTGGTTCGAGTCGGTGTTCTGTCGGTCGCTCAAATCAAAAAGGTCGTTGGTTCTAATGCTGTGGTGGTCACCAACTAATGCGCGCTTATTTACTGATGATCGCTTTGACGGCAGTGGTCACGTTCGTGGTCACACATTTTGTTATTAAATTCACGTTGAAGTACAAGATTTATCCGGAAATTCGAAGCCGCGACTCTCACAGCACTCCGACACCCCGACTAGGCGGCTTGGGCATGTTTGCCGGTTTCCTAGTTGCGATGGGTGTGGCAGCCAGCCTCGGTTGGTTCAAGACTGTGTTCGTTCAGGGCGGCCCAATTCTAGGTGTGCTAATCGCTGCCAGCATTATGGCTATTCTCGGGGCGCTCGACGACGTCTACGACCTGGACTGGACTCTAAAGCTGGCCGGTCAGTTCGTCGCTGCTGGCATCTTGTCTTGGCAGGGTGTGCAGATAGTTTCGCTGCCAATTGGCGGAATCACCATTGGCTCGTTTGGCATGTCATTCGTGGTGAGCGTATTTCTTACGGTTTTGATCATGAATGCGGTCAACTTCATCGACGGCCTAGATGGGCTCGTCGCCGGTGTGGTCCTGATCGGCACCAGCACGTTCTTCGTTTACAGCTACCTGTTGGCACAGAAAACTACCCCGAGCAACTACTTCAGCTTGGCTTCACTAATCTCGGCGATCGTGATCGGCATGTGTCTCGGTTTCTTGCCGCACAACTGGCGTCCTGCCAAAATCTTCATGGGCGACTCCGGAGCGTTGCTTCTTGGGCTTCTCATGACCACCTCGGCACTTTCGGTTACCGGTCAGCTTGACCCAGCCTTTATTGCCCAATCAAACCTGATGCCGGCTTTCTTACCAATGATCTTGCCGTTGGCGATTTTGGTACTGCCGCTGCTCGACTTCACCTTGGCGGTACTTCGGCGCCTACGCGCAGGCAAGTCGCCATTCGCCGCTGATCGACTTCACATTCACCACCGACTCCAAGACTTTGGTCACGGTCATCTTGGTTCGGTAATCGTGTTCTATGTCTGGACCTTATTGATTTCGGCAACCTGTTTGTTGTTGTTCCTAGCACCAGCCGAATACGCAATTGCTTTTGGCTCAATCGGGCTGGTATTTGCCTTGGCATACACAGCCTGGCCGGTAATCGCTAAGAAACTTCAAAAGAAAGGCGCGTTGAACTAGTGCAGTTTGATAACCCGAAAACCGTGTTCACCAAAGTTCTAAAACTTGGTTCAATCCTGATCGCCACAATTGCAGTCTTGGGTGGGGCAATTTCCTTTTTTGCGGCTGGACTACCTGGGCTTTACGGCGCACTGATCGGTTCCAGCATCGCTCTCGTATTTGTCAGCCTCACCGCCCTTTCGGTACTTTTCGGTGGCAAACTAAACCTCGGCGGTTTCTACGCGGTAGTCCTCGGCGGTTGGCTTTTGAAAGTGGTTTTGTTCATCGGAGTTATCGCACTTATCAACCGCATTGACGGTCTAAATCGTGTCGCGATTTTCGTCGCTTTGGTGGCGTCGATACTCGGTTCTTTGGCCGTAGACGCATTTGTTGTGACAAAGGCAAAAATCCCTGCCGTTTCTTGAGGAAAACGCAAGTCTTGAGCGTTATTTTATTGTTAGAATTTAGGGGTCTACCGCTCACC
>JALQVK010000173.1 GCA_023260375.1 Rhodoluna sp.
AGGCGCAAAGTGTTCTTCGATGATCCGGTAACCAGCGAAACGGCATACTTACCCAGCGGCGTTACAGCTACGTCAGCAAAGTACGAGTAGCCGTTGGCACCAGCGGGCAAGGTAAGTGTGGCAAATGAACCGTCACTGACCCAATCGGCGGTGGCCGAAGCGCGGTGGTATTTGAAAAGTTTGAACTGTGTTTCAGCCGGGTAACCATTCGCTGAATCGCGGCTCACGTTCACCAACAGAAGCTGCGCTCCGCTGGCATCGGTGGCAATCTCGGTCTCGCCCATACTCAGGGCGCAAGAGTCGTAGTAGCTACGACGAACGGTGCAGGCAGAAAAGTCGGCTGGGGTGAAATCGTGAGCGACCTTGGTGACCCAACCACCTGAAGGGTTGGCTTCACTGAAACTGCTGGCGCTGATGGTCATGGCTCGGTTCGATGCCGAACGGTTGGTGGTGAAGGTGACCGTAGTGCCGTTGGTGGAACCCGACAAACGCATGGCGCCGAGCAATGAGAATGATGAATCTGCTACCGCACTCGCCCAAGTGCCCGCGACGGAGCTGGAATAAACAGTCAGGTTTACATCGCCAGTTGAATAACCGACATAAACGGTTCCGGAATTAGAAACCTCGACGTCGAACGCGCTCCACCAGTCGTATTCGTTGGTGAACAAGGTTTCGGTTTGACCCCAGACACCGTCTCGCATCACGCGGACATTCAAACTGTGGGAGTCTGCGTTTAAACGGGTGAGCCACGCTACAGCCTTAACGCTTCCGTTGACTGCCACCTTCGGGTCATTGGCAACACCGACCCACTTGTTAGTAGAAGTAGTACTCCAGATCGTTGTGGTGCTAGCAACCGCGTTGGCTGGGAGAGTTGAGGTCAAAAGCGCCGAAGCAATTAGAACGAGTGAAGCCCCCAGGCGAAAAGTTAGTTTCATTGGTTCAGGCTACCGCTTAAATCAGGATGCAATTATTCGCTATGCGGAACTAAAAAGGCGAGAATTGGAGGGCCTGGTGAAAACCACCACGCATCAATTGGAGAAATTCATGAAACGCGTCATAGCCGCAGCCACAACCATGCTGCTCACCTTCGCAGGTCTAGTAGCGATGTCTTCCCCCGCAAACGCTAACCCGACAAGCCTGGCCGATGTTTACAGCTATGAAGGCGGCACAATCACAACCTATGTTGGGGAGCCAGTTAACTGGGACTGGATGAGTTGCGGCGGACAAGATGCCTCGCAGCTATGGTTCGATTCGGGCACTCTGCCGACGGGGCTTTCATGGGATAACGGTGTCGACTACACGTCCACCCCAACCGGCGCCGTTACTGGGACTCCAACTGAGGTTGGAAGCTGGACTCTCAGCGGTCTTCACTGCAATTACTCCATAGGTCCGCGTTCCGATAATGTTGGCGGAGGAAGTTGGAACAACGGTCACGTTACCGTCCAGGTGGTACTCCCTCCAAGCCCGACACCAATCATCACAATCACAAACTATGCAAATGCTAACTGCGACTACGAGATCGATGTTCGTTTGCCAGAGGCCTACGCTCCGGGTTCCGCAAAGTTGAGTTTGACCAACGGAACATCTACAGGTGAATACATCCTCTACGACTTCCTCGCCATCAATGCAAACAACGCCATCGGCGGCTCACTTTTCGACAACAGCGTCATCGCACAATACGCTCACACGGTAGTAACCGAACCAACATTCCAGTGCGGAGACACGATCACCGCAACCATCTCCTACACAGCCGTTGGAAAAGCCGAAGCAAGTGCTAGTGCCACCGAAACCATTAATCAACCGCCCTCACCTGCACCATCGATTACCGTAACTAACGTCGACGACAACCAGTGCAATGTTTCAATCCGTGGCCTCATTGGAGTGGCTCCAAAGTCGGGTACAGCCAAGTTGGTTATCAGCACCGACGCCAGCGAAGTAACCGTGACATTGGTTGATTACACTCCCCAGTACGAATACAACCTAAATCTTTCGATGTACGGACTAGAAGCTGCCCTGACCGCCAGCCCGCTGGTAGCCAGCACGGCTCTCACCCGCGGCATCCGATACCCCGGCTGTGAACAAACCATGGACTTCACCCTTTCCTATGTTCAGGAAGGGCATGCCAAAGCATCGGCCAGCCAAACCGGTTTGGCCGTCAGCCGCCTTGGCGACGTTCCTGGGGTAACACTTGCAGTTACTCCTAGAGACAATGACCTCTGTGAGCTCGACATCACTGGAACCTTCGCCACACAAGAACTGGCTAACTCGGTGAAACTAAGCATCGAATCGCAGAACGAATCGCGAGAAATCACACTAATCAACTACATGCCGGGTCAGCAGATCTCACTGACCTGGTCGCCTGACAACGCCGACAGCACCAACGACCCTCACATTGGAAGCAACACTGGGGCTGGCCCCGGACACATGCACTGTGGCGAGCCGTTGGGTTTCACGCTAAGTTACTTTGACCTTGTCGATGACAGTTATTACAGCTCTCAGACGATTAACTTAACCCCGACCTATCCTCCCGAAATGCCGAAGTACCTAACGCTCACTAGCCTCAATGACGAATACTGCAACATTCGGGTAACTGCGGCAGCGCCATTCATGGCAGACCAAGGTTCTGTGCACCTCACCTTCGCCAAGAACGAGGGTGAGACTGTCAATTACCAACTTCGCGACTACTACCCTGGTGAACTGATCGACTTCACAATCTCAACAACTGATTGGCGTTTTGATCTGAACCATAACGTGGTTTCGAAAGTCAGAACAAACGACTACAGCCCTAAATGTGGCGAATACGTAAGCGCACAACTGTCTTGGTCGTTTATGGATAACTGGATGAACAGTGAGTTTCAAACCGTTTACGCAAGCCAGTCGTTCCCGTGGCCGACGACTTCGGTGACGCCGGTCGGCGGGCAAAACTGTCTGGTTGCCGTGACTGTGTTGATTCCACGCCCTGGAAACGAGGTCAACGAACTTCGAGTTGGCGATGAAGGTGGCTACGTAGTTCTCCAGCTCAAAGACATCCCGGTGACTCCGTTCACGGTTCTTGTTCCACTGTCGGATATGGCATCGACCCGCGATAGCCACATATTGGGAACCCCGGTAGTTCTAGGCACCTACCACTGTGGAAGTACCGTGTCCGCCCAGGTTTCCACGAAAAACGAAGGTGAAAGCGTCTTTGACTCAATGCCGCCGCTGGACCCACCAACAAGCTATTCAGTCTGCAACTTGGGAAGATTCCACCATAACGGTAACTGCGTACCAGCGCCAATTGGTTCATTCGTGAACACCTTGGATGCCAACGAGGCAACCAGCTGCCCACGCGAATTCACCACCGCATTCACCGGTTCCACATCGCCAAACGATTGCTACAAGCCGGTTGCTCAAATTGTTAAGGGGCTCAAAGCGCCAAAGGCAATGAAGTTCAAGGCAGCCATTGGCCTACCGGTTCTCACTAACAGTGGAGGCTATGCCCGAGTCACGGCAGCCGGGCCTTGCACAGTTGAAATTGTTCAAGCCGGTGGAAAGGTTGCTGGCAAGAAGGTCAAGGTTCAGACTGCGGCAATCAAGGCTGGTACGGCGGCAGGAAACTGCGTTTTGACATTTGAAGGAGTGGGTTCGATGCCGTTCACGGCACTTAGCCAAACCGTGACAATCAAGGTCAACAAAAAGGGTAAATAGCCTTAGTCGTAGTTCGGATAGAAGCGAAGGGTGAACCAGAGCTCCTTACCGGCAGCGACTTGTTCCTTGATCCAGTCTTTGGGTTCGGCGCGGCCCATGCCCTTCTTCTTGGTTAGCTCGAAGTCGCAGTCTTGAAGAATCTGGCACATCATGTCTTCGCGAACTAAGAACGTGTGATAACCCTCTTCTTCACCGATGGAGAACTTCTTGCCCCTGGACTAGCAAGCGATACAGTGTTTATCCTCGTTGACTAGCGATGGGTCATAGTGCTTTCGAAATGCCGCTATCGCAGCATTGTAGTTCTCGTATCCCCAAGCGGTTCCCTTGATGTTGGCACCATAAATTTCTACGTGGTCATCTAGTCCGGCCATGTTTACCCCTTATCTGTTTTGTTTTTAGGTCTTATCCCTCGTCTTCACAGGCGTCATCTTCGACGTCTTGAAGTTCAATGTCGTAGTCGATTGCCGACTGAAGCCAGGCGGCTTCGTCTTCATCCATTTCGATGATTTCAAGGGCGTGCTCATACTTGGCACCTAGTCGATTCGCGGTTTCGATATCTAGGTGCTTTACGCGACGTTTGTTTAGGTTATCGGCGATGTCGGCAAGTTTCACAAGCCGGGCTAGCGGGTTGGCCTGGATAGCTGCGTAATAGTCGTCGTCCGGAACGGACTTGCTTCTGGTGAGAAGCTGCACAAGTTCAATCGAGCGTGGTGTGAAGTTCTGGCTAAGTAGATCTTGAACCGTGAAACGTTCGCTTCCATTCTTCCCGGAATCTTCAATGACGTCGTGAAGGAGGGCTGCCACCTCAAGATCTTCCCGGGTGGTGGGGTCAAGTTTTTTGAAATTCGGGTTAGCTAAAAGGTTCCGATGAACTCTTTTTGGGTGGTCGATGTAGTTCTTACCGAGCTTGTCGGTTTGGCCTTTGTGGGCTTTGGTGGCAATCTCAAGTGCCAATTGAACTCTGTTCATTTGTTCCCCTAACTAACAAGTTCATTGTCTCTGTAGGTTGCGACATTTTGGCTAGGCTATTGGTGAAACCTAAGGAGAGAAATGTCTAAACGAATTTCGTCAAAGTTTGAGAACGTTTTGTTCTGGAGCCGTTGGCTGCTTAGCCCGTTGTATCTGGGGCTCGTCCTAGTTTTGCTTTTGGTGATCGTAAAGTTCGGTCAGCACTTCTGGGTGTTGGTCGAAAACATGTTGGCCGGTCACGAAACCTCATTCACTACCGACCTCTTGGCGCTTCTTGACCTCGTGCTTTTGTCGAACCTGATCTTGATAATCGTGTTCGCCGGCTACGAGAATTTCGTGTCGCGCATCGACGCAGCTCACTCATCGGTCGACCGCCCGCACTGGATGGGAACCATCGACTTCTCCGGTCTAAAGATCAAACTGATCGGTTCGCTGGTTGCCATCTCGGTTATCGAACTTTTGAAAGACTTAATTTTTTGCATGATTTTATTTTATCACTATGTTCAATATAAACAACAAAATAAGAAACAATATAAGACTTTCTTAATTACTTATAATATTTGGTGTTATAAAGCTATTAATCATAATAAATAT
>JALQVK010000178.1 GCA_023260375.1 Rhodoluna sp.
AAAACTGGGACGAATTTGTGGCGCACACCGTTGCTGCAGGGCTCTCAGGTATCGAAGCGCTCAGTGGAATCCCCGGCACGGTTGGTGCAGCACCGGTTCAAAACATTGGCGCTTATGGCCAAGAGGTTTCCGACGTAATCACCAAACTTGAGTTCCTCGATTACCTAACCGGTGAAACCGAGCTAATCGAAAACCAAGACATGAACTTCGGCTACCGAGACAGCATTTTCAAGCAGGGAAAACTTGGCGCAATCCTCTGGGTTGAGTTCAAGCTAACGGCAAGCGCGCACACGCACAAAACCCCGAGGTTAATCGAGGCTCTGGGCGACGCAACCGAAACCCCGCTCGAGGTTCGCAAGCGAGTGCTCAGTCTTCGCCACCAAAAAGGCATGGTGCTAAACGACTCCGACCACGACACCTGGTCGTGCGGTTCGTTTTTCACCAACCCAATCGTGCCCAACGCCTTTGCTGCAGCCATGCCAGATGCCTGCCCGCGCTGGGATGTCGAAGATGAATCCAAGCAAAAACTAAGTGCAGCTTGGCTAATCGAAAACTCGGGTATCCCCAAGGGTTTCTCACTTTCAAACTCGAATGCCGGCACCTCAACCAAGCACAGCCTTGCCATCACCAACCGTGGCCAAGCTAAAGCAGAAGATATTGTCCAGCTAGCTCGCTACATCCAGGTGAACGTTTCGAACCGATTCGGTGTTAACTTAGTTCCAGAACCAAACCTGATCGGATTCTGATATGGCTCGCACGATTCACCCCACGAAAGAGAAGCTCATCGCCACGATGGTCTCTCTGATGGATGAAAACGCGCTAAGCAACATTCAGGTCGACGACGTACTTCGTGAATCAAACATTTCTAAGGGTTCGCTTTACCACCACTTCGAAAACTTCGACGAACTAGTTGAAGCCGCACTCATCCAGCGCTTCGCCTACGGCGTCGACATCTCTATCGAACTGGTTAGCGGAGCCGTGAATGGCGCCCTAACCGCTGAAGAGTTTGTGGCGAAAATCATTGAGGTCACCACAATCACTCAGGGCCGTGAACGTTCCAAGTTCCGCCTAGAGCGCGCTCGAGTTATCGGCTTGAGTGTGAATTCTCCAAGACTGCTTCAGCACCTTGAAGCCGAACAAGATCGCCTAACGGCAGCCATGGCCGACGTAGTGCGTGAAGCTCAGGAAAAGGGTTGGGTTTCAAAAACTTACGACGCCCAAACCATCGCGGTCTTCATGCAGGCTTACACCCTAGGGCGCGTAATCGACGATGTTGCTAGCAGCAACCAACATGTAGATTCCGAAGACTGGAACAACGTGGTCAACGCAGCCGTCAAATCGCTGCTAACCGTTTAGCTAAAAAGCTTCTGCAGACGGTGGATTTTATCCAACCAATTACTGTGTTTATCGTTGTAAGATAAATCTAAATTTTGGAGATTCAGGATTTGCAAATGAAGGTTCTCAGAATAATTGCCTGTCTGACGTTGACGTTCAACTTCGCTGTTGTCCACGGCGGCTTAGCCAGGGCGGAATCGGTGTCCTATTCAGTAAACACCGGTCACGATAACTGGCTTTCGGGATCTCCTCTAGCAGGCGACCGGTTTGTTAACTTCTATCGTCAAACATTTCAAGGTGTCACTAGCCTTTTAGCCCAAACCGTTTCGCGGACAGGCTCAGTCATTTCCGAACAAGTCCTCGATTCAGGGCCTGAGTCAACAGTATTTTTCGTTCCCAACGCTGGAGTGCTTGATCCAGTCTCCGGCCGATTGAATATCCTTTGGGTAAAAACCCAACTGGGAAACACCACCACATCCGAAATCGAAACATCCTCTTCGAGTAATGGAGTTCAATGGACTGCAAAAACCTCTCCAGTGCCTAAATTAATTAAACCAGTAGGCGCCACTGATGACTGGTGGGGTTACGACTCGGGAATGCTAAGCGTGGATGGAAAGGGAACGCTAGGTGTGGCCGTGATGCTAGCACTCGACGGCGTCACTGATTCGGTAAAACCGATTTTGTTTACCACCAGGGCCAATAACCGATGGGCGTCGGTTAAACGCGTATCCGCTCCGCGACCCCGAGGCTACGAAACTCATCTTGAAGACTTACAAGGGCTAAACGAGGGAGGGTTTCTCGTAGTCTTCTCCGACTGGACCTCGGGGCAAGGTGCAACAGCACAATTTGCAGCCCGAATCAAGTCCGGATCCACGACTTTTGATTCGCCCAAAATGATTCTGAGGCTTCAATTGAATAACCTCAGGAATTTGGTAAAAACAGGTTTGAACGAGTACACCTATTTCTTGGGTGTCACCACAGATGATTCGTATTTTGAAATCGGTTATTTGAAATACAACTCAAAAACAGGGAACTGGGCTCCGTTTGTAACATTTCCAGGAGTCGATAGAAACTGTTTTGGAAATGTGGGCCACCTAACCCAAACGTCCGATGGTGCGAGATATCTCGCCTATAGCCAGCTATGTTCTAGCAATCAAAGTTCCAAAATTCGGCTAATAACGATATCGAAAACAAACTCAATCAACGAGCGAGAAATTGGTTCCTACCAAAGCATTATCGACCTTGTTTCTTTTTTTTCACTACCCAATGACCAATTCAAGCTCGTTTATTGGAACACCCAAAACAACGATCCACAAAACTTCGATTTGGTAACTTCCACCATTGTTGGCGACAATTTCGGGGCTGCTTCCTCTTTGGGTGTTTCGATAACGTCTGCGGACACTTCTGCTGTCAGTATTCCCAAGCCATTTGGACAATCCATGATTCATCTCGATAGTGGCTCGAACCATCTGACTCGCATTTACAGTCCAGAAGTCGCGCCAATAGTCGTTGCGCCTCCGACGGTAACTAAAGTTGCTGCGATTGGGAAAACCATTTCCATAACAGGCGACAAATACTTTTCACAAGATTCAAGAATCACTAAGCGATTCCAGTGGTTTTCGTGCGTCAATAATGTTTCGACGTCCGGTTTGACAAGGCCTCAGGATTGCTCACCAATATCCGGCGCATCAAAAAGCACTTACAAAGTTATTGCTCCAAATAAAGGCTATTTCCTGATGGCATCGGTAACGGTTACCAATACTTTTGGATCTACAACGACTTATTCGCCTACCTCTGGAAGGGCGAGAGTCTCTAGCTAAAAAGCTTTTGCAGACGCTGGATTCCCTCAAGAATCGCCTCGTCACCAAGCGCGTAGCTCATGCGAACGTAACCTGAAGGACCAAACGCTTCACCAGGAACCAGTGCCACTTCGGCTGCGTCCAAGATGTAATCGCAAAGTTCCAACGAGGTGTTGATCTGCTTGCCACCCCATTCGCGACCCAAAAGCCCGCGAACGTCTGAGTAAACATAGAAAGCACCTTCTGGCATTGGGGCAACCCAACCAGGAATCTTGTTCAGTTCGGCAACCGCCAACTTACGGCGACGGTCGAACGCGGCCAACATCGCGTGAACTTCTTCCTGTGGGCCAGTTAGAGCCGCAATCGCAGCGCGCTGAGAAATGTTCGAAACGTTTGAGGTCAGGTGTGACTGCAAGTTGGCAGCCGCCTTCATGGCATCGGCAGGGCCAACCATCCAGCCCAAACGCCAACCGGTCATGGCAAAGCTCTTAGCAACACCGTTCACCAAGATGGTGGTGTCGATTAGCTCTGGCACAACCTCGGTCACCGAGTAAGCCTTGATTCCGTCGTAGACCAGGTTCTGGTAAATCTCGTCCGAGATGATCCAAACTCCGTGAGCCAAAGCCCACTTACCAATCGCCTCAACCTCATCGCGGGTGTAAACCGAACCGGTCGGGTTAGAAGGCGAGCAAAACAACAGAACCTTAGTGCGAGAAGTACGAGCAGCCTCAAGCTGCTCCACGGTCACCTTGTAGTTCTGGTCAGCACCAGCAAAAACTTCGACGGTCTTGCCGCCGGCCAAAGCAATCGCCTCAGGGTAGGTGGTCCAGTACGGAGCTGGAAGCAAAACCTCGTCGCCCTCGTTTACGATCGCCTGGAATGCCTGGTAAACCGCCTGCTTACCACCGTTGGTCACAACCACCTGCGAGGCAGGGTAAGAAGTGCCCGAGTCGGCCAAAGTCTTAGCAACAATCGCCTCACGAAGTTCAGGCAAACCAACGGCCGGGGTGTAGCGGTGGTTCTTAGGGTCGCGAACCGCAACCGCAGCAGCCTCAACAATGTGGGCTGGGGTAGGGAAGTCTGGCTCACCCGCCGCATAAGAAATAACCGGACGACCTGCCGCCTGCAAGGCTTTAGCCTTCGCATCCACCTTCAAAGTGGCAGATTCAGCAATGGCAGCAATTTTCTTCGAGATGCGTTCGCTCATAGAGTCAAGCCTACCTTTTGCAGAAAACCTCGGGGAATAAGAAATGCTGCACCAACCTGTCTCGAGTTATAGGCTTTTACTGTAGATAGGGGGGAACACTCATGTCCCGTAAAGCACTCCAAATTCTGTCGGTAATTGCCGCTCTAATTGCCTCCACTTTTTCCTCAATCCCAGCCACCGCTGCCGCTTGTAGTTCTGGAGGAACGGGCACCGCGGGTGATCCTTACGTGATCTGTAGCACCACAGATTTCAATGAGATATCAGGCCACCCGGCCTGGCACTTCAAACTCGGAGCCAATTTAGATTTCACTGGCTACAACCCACCATCAACCAATCTCAATGGTGAGTTAGATGGCAACGGCAAAACTATAAGCAACTTCAGCCGCACCATTACCGATGCTTATGGTGGCCTTTTTCACTACATCAACTACGGTGCTTATGTTCACGACCTCAAGCTAGAAAATGTCAAATTAGAGGTTGTCGGCGGTTCTTATGCCGCCCCTTTGGCCGGAATTCTCTGGGGACGTGCCGAACGAATTCAGGTCTCTGGAACCATTAACAGTGACGCTAACTATTCCACTGGTTTGGTTGGTATCACCTGGGGAGATGCGACGTTGAAGGATTCCATAAGCACAGTCGTTATAAATCGAACCACTAATACCTACACCTACATTTTCGGTTTGTCTGCACTTCTTTGGGGCGGTGACCCACAGCAGGGTGGCGATGGTATTCCGCAAGTATCGAACTCTCTATATATGGCGCCGGGTAATCATTGGGCACTGCCTAAGTACGTCCCTTGGTATGACCCCAATCAAGGTGGAATGCCTCCGTATACATCATGTGACGTGGTGACTGGAGTTTACGCACTCGTTGATGACGACGACCAAACGGACTCAGGCTGTGGGGTTCGAAGTCATTTCGATGCTCTCGGGATGGCTACTTCTCAGACTGCAGGTTTCACAACTTTCAGCACCGATGTTTGGAACTTCGGAGATCCAAAGACCCTTCCATTCCTCAAGCAATTTCCTCAGGCACCATCAACACCTCGAGGTTTGTCAGTAGTAAACAATGACGGCACCCTTCTCGGCCAGGTAGTTCCTGGTTTCGATGGCGGTGGCCCGTTGACTGGCTACGACGTTGAAGTTAGGCAAGTTGGCGGAACCTGGCACACCTATACCGGTCAGTTCCTTGAACCGACAAGGTTTAGCGCATACAGCCTGACTTCAGGGGCCTACTATGAGGTCCGAGTGCGAGCAGTAAATGCATATGGAGTTAGTGACTGGATTTCGAATGCTCAACCAGTAATGGCTGGCGATAACTCGAATGAGCTCCAAACCGGAAACGGCTCAATACTTTCAGTTGTGACAGGTTTGCTAACCGATCCACAATTGAGCAACATAGCAACGCTGCCTAATGGGCTCAAGGCTGTTGCCTTCACGGATGCTTGGGCAAATGGCACTTCAATCCTTGGTGTCAAAGTCTTCAACTCTGCTGGTCGAATCTTTTACCAGGGCAACATTGGCGTGTTCACTTCCTCAGATTCTGAAAAAATCACCAACGGCGATGGGCGCTTGAGCGTCGCGGTGTCGCCTAAGGGAGTTGTAGCAGTTGCCTATGTTGTGAAAACTACAGCTGGAAACAACGTGACCACATCAGTGAAAGTCCGTGAATTTACCTACCGGTCCGGCTCGGATTTAAGTGTCCTTGATGTCGAGAACGCTCTTCCTGCTAGGACAATCGACAAAACATCATCGGTTTGCAACCAAGATGCAAACTGCGGATTTAACAACCTTCAAATTGCCTCGGATGTTGCCGGCAACTTCACCGTCGTAGCAACCTACCCAGCCGGCACGGCGAGAAACCTGGTTGCTTGTTCTCAACTTCGTTTTGGCAACTGGATAACAGCATCTTTGGAAGCTCAAGCTGCTGTGGATTCAATTTCCCTGATTGCCGGTAAGGCAGGAGTAATAGTTGGGTGGGTAAACCGCAGTGCTACTTCAGATGCCAAATTCTCGCTACTCAAGAAGTCTGGTACTTCAACCTGGACTCCTTCGGTAGCGATCGATAGCCAAGCTGGAACCGTCAACGGCAAATGGGTTCGTCGCAGCGCTGGAAACGCCAGCTTCGTTTGGGCTGTAAACGGCTTGACTAGCGATGCCATCAAAGTTCTCGATTTCGACCTCGCCAAGTTGAAGTCGCCGAAACCGGCAGTGGTCATCACTTCTCCAACCGGAATTGTTCGGTCACTTTCGGCAAGTTCGTCACAGCAGGGTGAACTATCGCTGGCCTGGGACGAAAAGGCGAGGGCTTCCGATGAGCACACAATTAAAACCCTTACGGTTTCTAACGCCAACGTTGTGGGCGCAATCGCTACGTTGGGGTCCTTCACCGGGGCCGACGCAAAAGACCTTTTGAACATCAGTTCAGTATCTGGAACTCCAGTTACCACTTGGGTCAGAGATCTTGCGGATGACTCTCAGGTCTATGTGGCGGCGGCTAATTCTTCGGGAATCGGAGTTCGCTTATTGCCTGGAATTTCGTCGACCCTCATGAACCCACGCTTTGATTTCCTTCCAACCGGCGACCTGATGTACATTGCCCTTGGAAATAGCGACTCAAAGAAATTCATCGAGCTGAACAAAATTCTGCTTGGCAAGGCGCCTGAAATCGCAGCTGCGCCAGTTCTGGAAGGCGAATCGAAGGTCGGAAAAGTAATTTCTCTTCGAACCGGTAATTGGATTTCTTATGCTCCAATCTTGAAAACGACCATCCAGTGGTGGCGTTGTCCTGCAAACTTCGCAGGACAGCTAGATCAGAGCTATGGTTGCGTACCAATCCCAGGTGGAACTAAGCAAACCTATAAGGCTGCCAAGGCAGATAAAGGCAAAATCTTAGGAGTCACCTTGGACGCGACCAACCTGTTTGGAAAAACCAGCCGGTCAATTTCTCTAAATGCGTCTATCGGTTAGGAAAGACTTTGCTTTTTGGGTCTAGTTGCCAGTAAACTTGCGAGAGTAAGTTGACAACTTCGCCAATCTGGCTAATTTAAATCACCCTTAGATTTCAATCTAGAAGTGTGCCCGTTTTTGGTGAGTTATCAATGCCTTAGGGCGGTGGCTCAATTGGTAG
>JALQVK010000032.1 GCA_023260375.1 Rhodoluna sp.
GTGCACCGAAAGCCACCGAAGACTTGATGGTTCCTTGGAAAGCCGGGCCAGCCTCGGTGACACCAAGGTGCAGTGGCCAGTCGCCGCGCTCAGCCAAAAGCTGATAAGCCTTGACCATAACCACTGGGTCGTTGTGTTTTACCGAAATCTTGAAGTCGTGGAAGTCGTGCTCTTCAAACAAAGACGCTTCCCAAACAGCAGACTCAACCAAAGCCTCTGGGGTTGCCTTGCCATACTTTTGCAACAAACGAGGATCGAGGGATCCCGCGTTCACACCAATACGAATCGAAACACCGGCATCCTTGGCAGCCTTGGCAATAGCCCCAACCTGGTCGTCGAACTGGCGAATGTTGCCTGGGTTCACACGAACCGCACCACAACCGGCATCGATGGCCTGGAAAACATACTTTGGCTGGAAGTGGATGTCTGCAATAACCGGAATCTGTGACTTGCGAGCAATAAGCGGAAGTCGGTCGGCGTCGTCCTGTGAAGGAACAGCAACACGAACAATGTCGCAACCGGAAGCAGTTAGCTCAGCAATCTGCTGCAGGGTCGCATTCACATCTGTGGTCGGCGTAGTACACATCGACTGAACCGAAACGGGAGCATCGCCACCAACGGCGACCTTGCCGACCATAATCTTTCGACTCTTACGACGTGGCGTAAGAACTGGCGGTGGTGTCTGGATGGCTCCTAGATTGACTGCAGGCATGTCTCAAGCATAACCGCGAGGTTAGAGCTTCACAGGGTTTACAAAGTCAACAAGAATCATCAAAACACCTGCAACCAAAAGCAGAAGGAACATGAACTGCGCGAGAGGGGCCATCAGGGCAGTATCGATTCGACCCGGATCCTTACGGCCGATAAGCCTGAAGGTCCCGCGCTTGAGGTACTCATAGACACCACCAACAACATGCCCACCATCTAGTGGAGGCAGCGGAATCATGTTGAAAGCAAACAATGCAAGGTTCAATGAACCCAGAAGCATCAGATTTGAGTAGACCTTGTCCAAGACGTCTGCCGAAGACGATGAAACCTGACCGGCCACCTGACCGATACCAACCACCGAAATAGCCGAATCGCCGCCGCGTGTCGAACCGGTAAACAATGAAGACACCGACGAATAAACCTGCTGCGGGAACTGGAAAATAAACCCAAAGGTTTGGCCTACCGAAGCGAAGCCATACCCAATCGATGAACCAAGCGAAATGGTCTGACGTTCAAAACCCATGCGAACACCGATGTATGGGCGAACCACGTTCACCACCGAACCAGCAGCATTAACTGTAGGAAGCGAAGCTTCAACCGGAGTAACCGAAAGTGTCTGCTCTTCTCCCCCGCGCTTAACAACTAGCGAGTGACTCGACAAAGGCTTTGCCACCAAAGCCGCCAACAGCGGATCAGCAGAAGCAACCGCCTTGCCGTCAATCGAAATAACCACATCGCCAGAACGCAATCCAGCCAAGAATGCCGGCGTGCGAATGGACTCTGGCAAACAGGTATCTTCAGCGTGAAGCATTTGCTCCTGGCATTCGTAAACATTCTCAACCTTGGTGCCTTGGGTCCACGAGCCAATGCCAGATAAAGCAATTGAGATCAAAAGCAAACCAAGAATCAGGTTCACGGTTGGACCACCGAGCATGATGATGATTCGCTGCCAAGCTGGCTTCGACCAAAGAGTACGTGACTCATCTCCAGCAACCATGTGCTCCGAATGAGCCGAGCGGGATTGAGAAATTACTCCACCAAAACGACGCTTGGAGTCAGGCTTTGCAGGATTCTCGGGCGGATACATGCCAATCATGCTGATGAAACCACCGAGGGGAATGGCTCGAACCGAATATTCGGTTTCACCAATTTGCTTCTTCCAAAGCTTCGGACCGAACCCAATTGCCCAGTGTGGCACCTTGACCCCAAAGAGTTTGGCGGGAATCAAATGCATGTGCGCACCATGCAACGAAGGAGAAGTAGCAATTCTGTTTGCACATGGCGCACAGCCGGCCTTCCTCGTCGCCGTCTTCCTTTGTGGCGACAGGGGCGCGCAATACACCTCCTGGATCTTCGGGCATCGACTGCGTCAGGCCGGGCTGCTCGGCTCGATGGGACGGGTCGCCTCCAGCGTCGACAACGCCCTCATCGAGTCGTTCTGGTCGACCATGCAGCGCGAGCTC
>JALQVK010000128.1 GCA_023260375.1 Rhodoluna sp.
ATGGAATGGATCGATGGAAACATCGGCTCAAAAGTGACTATGAAATATCCAGCAGTCTTTTTGATGGGACCTCATGCTAAGGGCGAGACACTTTCAATCGCATTTGCCGGAGCAGGCCAACACCAAGATGCAGGTGCAAAAATGATTCACTTGGCTCCAAACACATCTTCCTCGATTATTTCGAAGTCGATTGCCCGTGGCGGTGGGCGAACCTCCTACCGCGGCGAAATCCGAGTGAATCCGGGTGCTTACAACTCGGCAAACACAGTTCGTTGTGACGCGCTTTTAGTAGACACGATTAGTCGTTCAGACACCTATCCAGCAGTTGACGTTCGCGAAGACAACGTCACTATGGGACACGAAGCAACTGTTTCCCGCGTTAGTGATGAGCAGCTGTTCTACCTCCAGTCGCGCGGACTTCCAGAGGATGAAGCAATGGCCATGATTGTTCGCGGCTTTATTGAACCAATTGCCAAGGAACTTCCGATGGAATACGCCCTGGAATTGAACAAGCTAATTGAGATGCAAATGGAAGGGGCTGTTGGTTAGTGGAACAGCACAGTCATGGTGCCGGTATTCCGCTCCAAATACGCTCAGAACGCCTACGATCGGCGAATCCAAGCGATTTCCCAGCTATTTCTATTCGAGATGAGCAGTGGCGTTATCTTCCGGTTGAACGACTAAACGGGCTCGATGCCGGATTAGATAAGTTCACAGGTATTCTCGAAGGCTTGAAAATTGACACAAATGGAGAGCTAGCGGGTTCGATCAGCCTTCCTGAAGATTTAGTTGCGGCTAATGTTTTCGCACTAGGAGACATCAATCACATCCACTTGAAAGCTTCAGAAGCGCCAGAACTTCTAAACGTGAAAGCTGCTGGCTCAAGGCAGGGGCTACAATTCTTCATCTCAAACGAGAAATTTGCTAAGAACACGCTGGTGTTGAACCACACCGGCGCTGGTTCACTAGCTGAACTTGTCGAAATCGACGTTGCTGATGAGTCTGACTTGACCCTAATTAGCATTCAAAACCTGAACGACGAAGCAGTGATTACTTCGTCGCAGTTCGCCCGTCTTGGTCGTAACTCGAAGTTCAAGCACATTGTGGTTTCAATTGGAGGTAAGACCATTCGCGTGGTTCCTGCAGTTTCGTTTGCTGGCGCTGGTGCAGAAGTCGAAATGCTTGGCGCCTACTTTGCGAACGGCGACCAGCACATCGAGCACCGTCCATTTGTTGACCACAACTTGCCAAACTGCACCTCAAACGTCGCCTATAAGGGTGCTCTCCAAGGCGCTAAGGCACACACCGTTTGGGTTGGAGATGTACTTATTCGCCAGGCGGCCGAAGGCACCAAAACCTACGAGCTGAACCGCAACCTCTTGTTGACCGACGGCGCGCGCGCCGACTCAGTCCCAAACCTAGAAATTGAGACTGGACAAATAGATGGTGCCGGCCACGCTAGCGCGAGTGGTCGCTTCGATGACGAGCAGTTGTTTTACTTACAAGCACGCGGAATTCCCGAAATCGAGGCCAAACGACTGGTTGTCAAGGGCTTCTTGAACGACGTGATTTCGCAAATTGGCCTACCTGAACTGCAGGACGAATTGAACTCAATTATCGAAGCAAAGCTAGAAGGGAAGCAAAAGTAATGGCACACCTAATTGCTCCAGAGGCAAACCTCAAACCTGGTCAGGTCGTCCGAGCAGTGATTGCTGGCCATGCCATTGCAATTGCGAGGGGAAAAGACGGCAACGTCTACGCAATCGATGACAAATGCTCTCACGGTGAAATTAGCCTCAGCGAAGGTTTCGTTGACAAAGACACCATCGAGTGCTGGGCGCATTCAGCCAAGTTCTCCTTGGCAACGGGCGAAGCATTGACACTACCAGCGTTCGAACCAGTAGCAACCTACGAAGTCTTCATCGAAGACGGCAACATTTTCCTCGAATACGATCCGGCATAAGGACAAAAATGGCAACTCTAGAAATCAAAAACCTGCACGTCAGCGTTGAAACCGAAGCCGGTAAGAAGGAAATTCTTCGCGGTGTGGACCTAACCATCCGCAGTGGGGAGACTCATGCAATCATGGGCCCTAACGGCTCAGGTAAGTCAACGTTGGCCTACTCAATCGCGGGACACCCAAAGTATGAAGTCACTGAAGGTGAAATTCTGCTTGATGGAGAAAATGTCCTAGAGATGAGCCCAGATGAGCGTGCTCGCGCAGGCCTATTCTTGGCAATGCAGTACCCAGTTGAAATCCCTGGTATTTCAGTAAGCAACTTTCTACGTACCGCTAAGACTGCCATCGACGGAGAAGCGCCGGCACTTCGTCCTTGGATCAAGGAAGTCAAGGAAGCCATGACGAATCTCCGCATGGATGCCGCTTTCTCAGAGCGCAACGTCAACGAGGGCTTCTCAGGTGGAGAAAAGAAGCGCCACGAGATCCTTCAACTTGAGCTTCTAAAGCCAGCCTTTGCTGTGCTCGACGAGACCGACTCTGGTCTGGATGTAGACGCCCTGAAGATTGTTTCTGAGGGCGTAAATCGTGCGCAAGAAGCAAACAACCTCGGTGTTCTGCTAATCACTCACTACACCCGAATCCTCAAGTACATCAAGCCTGACTTCGTTCACGTATTCGTTGCTGGCAAGGTTGCGGAAGAAGGCGGACCAGAACTTGCCGATCGCCTAGAAGCAGAAGGCTACGACCGGTACCTCAGCTAATGCCTAAAGAACTTTCACCAGAACGCCATGACGAGGTCCTTGAAGCTCTCAAGGACGTAATCGACCCAGAAATTGGAGTCAACATCGTTGACCTCGGACTTATTTACGGTGTTGAGGAGTCTGAAGAAGATGGCTCGTTGCTAATCAACATGACCCTAACCTCGGCTGGTTGCCCGCTTACCGATGTTCTTGAAGAACAGACCGCAGCAGCCCTTGACGGCGTCACCGAAGCTTTCCGCATCAACTGGGTTTGGATGCCGCCATGGGGTCCAGAGCTAATCACAGAAGACGGCCGTGATCAAATGCGTGCGATTGGATTCGCTATTTAGTAATGCTTGCCGTCCAGGACTTAGAAATTCGAATTGGCGCCAGACTACTTATGTCTGGCGTTAATTTTCGTGTCGATAAGGGCGACAAAATTGGTTTAGTCGGTCGAAATGGGGCGGGTAAAACCACATTGA
>JALQVK010000148.1 GCA_023260375.1 Rhodoluna sp.
TTGTACTTCTGGATGATGATCTTTGGACCACGAAGGTCGCCTAGAACCTTTGCGGAAACCTTTACCTTGGCTAGAGCTGCAGCATCGGTAGTTACCTTCTCGCCGTCAACTAGTAGCAGAGCTGGAAGGGTGATGGTCTCACCTTCCGCTGACTTCAAACGGTCAAGGGTCACGATGGTGCCGACTGACACCTTCTCCTGGCGAGCGCCAGATCGAACAACTGCGTAAACCACGGTTTTACCTTTTTCTAAAAAGACTTGATGACAACCCGCGAATACACAGCGGGCAACTACTCAACTTTACAGGCAAACTTGCCTGCTAGTCAAACAGGTTTAGTCGTTCTTTTCGGTTTCTATTTGTGTTGGTGGGGTAACAATGCCGCCCGAGGTTACTCGTTTGGACTTCTTTTTGCTCGCACCAGGCTCAGTCGGCTCCGGGAGAGCTTCTAGAACCTTGTCGAGAGTCTTGTCTTCGGCTGGAGCGTTAGCAATGGTGCTGGCCGCAATCTGGGCCACAACACTGTTGATCTGAACTGCACTCTCTGCGGTAACAACCTTGGCAACCTCTTGTTTTGGAGGTTGGTTACGGTTCTTCTTGTTCTTGCCACTGCCATTGTTGCCGTTGCCAGAGTCCTTCGGAGCCTGCTCCGAACGGTTATTACTTGGGCGCATGTGAGGTTCGTGGTGAACAATCACTCCGCGGCCAGCACAAATGTCGCAAGCCTCGGAGAAAGTTTCCAGAAGCCCGATTCCTAGCTTTTTGCGAGTCATCTGAACTAATCCAAGCGAGGTAACTTCTGCCACCTGGTGCTTGGTGCGGTCGCGGCTTAGACATTCCATAAGGCGTCGCTGCACGAGGTCGCGGTTGTTTTCCAAAACCATGTCGATGAAGTCGATGACGATGATGCCACCGATGTCACGCAAACGTAGCTGGCGAACCACTTCTTCGGCCGCTTCCAAGTTGTTCTTGGTAACGGTCTCTTCAAGGTTTCCACCGGAACCAACGAACTTTCCAGTGTTCACGTCAACGACAGTCATGGCTTCGGTGCGGTCGATCACTAGCGAACCACCCGATGGCAGGTAAACCTTGCGCTCAAGAGCCTTGTAAATCTGTTCGCCAACACGATATTCATCGAAGATGTCACGTTCGCCGGTGTAGTTTTCGACACGCTCTTGCAGGTCTGGAGCAACTGCGGCAAGGTAACTTTCAATCGATTCGCGAGCGTCGTCTCCGGAGATAACCAGCTTTTGGAAATCTTCGTTGAATACGTCACGGATGATTTTGATTAGAAGATCTGGTTCCGAGTGGAGAAGTAATGGAGCCTGGGATTTAGCAACCTTCTTCTGGATGTCTTCCCACTGCTTCTGCAGTCGTTGTACATCTAAGGTGAGTTGCTCTTCGGTGGCACCTTCTGCCGCGGTGCGAACAATTACGCCCGCGTCTTCTGGAAGAACTTCCTTCAAAATACGCTTTAGGCGAGTTCGTTCGGTTTCCGGGAGTTTTCGAGAAATTCCGTTCATGCTGCCATTAGGCACATAAACCAAGTAGCGACCTGGGAGAGAAACTGCTGAGGTTAGTCGAGCACCCTTCTGGCCTACTGGGTCTTTGGTTACCTGCACTAGGACGGTGTCGCCAGACTTCAAAGCGAGCTCGATACGACGCGGCTGGTTGCCGGTCTCGGCCAATTCCCAGTCAACTTCACCCGAGTAAAGCACTGCGTTACGGCCGCGACCGATGTCGACGAAGGCCGCTTCCATTGAAGGAAGAACGTTCTGAACTTTTCCTAGATAAACATTGCCGATCAGTGAAGCTTCGGAAGACTTCGCAACATAGTGCTCAACCAAAATGTTGTCTTCTAGAACACCAATTTGAATCTTGCCGTCTTTGGAGCGAACCACCATCGTGCGGTCTACAGCTTCGCGACGAGCCAAGAATTCACTCTCGGTAACCGTATTGCGTCGGCGGCCGGCGTCGCGACCGTCACGGCGACGCTGTTTCTTAGCTTCTAAACGGGTCGAGCCGCGAACCTTCTGTGGCTCATTGATCGGCTCTTTGGGCTCACGAGGAGTGCGAACCTTGACCACGGCGTTTGGTGCAACCTCACCAGGAATTTCTTCACCGGAACGGCGACGGGTTCGAGTACGTCGGTGGCTTTCATCGCTCGGCTTGTCGTCAACCGGCTTGTTGCGCTTCGGATCGATTACCGGGGTAGGTAGATCTGGAGCCATGAATAAAAGCGACGTGGCAGATGGTGGTGTGGCCGAAGCCTTTTCCACTTTCGGCGCCTTCGGTGCTTTGGCAACTGGTTTTTCTGCAGCGGCCGCATCCTTAAGCTTGCGAGAACGCGTAGGTTTTTTCTCAGCCGTGGTTTCTGGTGCAACAACTTCTACTGATGTTTCGGCTTTTTTTCTAGCCATGGTGTTTCTCCGTGCCGCATTGTTCCAGGCCACACTCACCAGAGCCAATGCTCAAAAATTAAACGATTAACCATTTTGGTTAACCAAACTTCTACTCGATTGCTTCCTCGGCTGCCCGCTTGGGTCTTACGCTGTCACTGGTTTCCTCGAAAATCCTTTAGCTAATCGCGTGTGGTGCGATTTGTAGCTACTTCAAGTATGCCACGGTGGGATACTTATTTGGTGAGCAACATTGAAACCTCCGACGAAGTCGTCGCAAGCCCCTCTAAGTCTTTTGCGATCGGAACCATCATTTACGGTTTTGTCGGTCTATTTGCAGCGTTCGCCCTCTCAATCGAGAAGATTCATCTTCTACTAAACAAAGACGCCGTTCTGAGCTGTGACGTAAATCCGTTTATCTCTTGCGGACGAGTCATGGCAAAAGCGCAAGCCAGTCTTTTTGGTTTCCCGAACTCATTCATCGGAATCATGGCGTTTACGGCGCCGATATTTGTTGGTTTCGCGGTCTTAGCCGGCGCCCAATTCAAGCAGTGGTTCTGGAGAATTTACCTTGTGGGAATTTCCATGGGATTCGTTTTCGTGCTCTGGCTTTTCACCCAAAGCACCTATGTGATCCATGTGCTTTGCCCTTATTGCATGGTTGCCTGGATTGCCATGATTCCACTTTTCTGGAAAACGCTTATTTGGTCGGGTGCCGAAGGCGTCATCGATGTACCGGTTAAAACCGTTGGTTTCTTTGTACGTGCACTCGACTACGGTTGGGCGTTTATCCTGGGCACCGAGCTCTTGGCGGTAATTGCCATCATCATCTCCTTCTGGAGCAGCTGGCAGGTTTTCTTTTAGCGAAAACTAAAACCAGAGCGCGAGCTCACGAGCGGCCGACTCTTCCGAGTCGCTACCGTGTACTAAATTCTGTTGAACTTTTAGTCCCCAGTCGCGTCCAAGGTCGCCTCGAATGGTGCCAGGTGCAGCGGTGGTTGGGTCCGTGGTTCCAGCCAGTGAACGGAAACCCTCGATGACGCGGTTTCCTTCAAGACGGATTGCTACAACTGGGCCGGACAACATGAATTCAACTAGCGGCTCATAAAACGGCTTACCCTCGTGCTCGGCGTAGTGCTGAGCTAGTAACTCGCGAGTTGGGTGAACTAGGCGCAGGTCGGCCACAACGTAACCCTTGGCCTCACAGCGAGCGATGATCTCACCGATCAGGTTGCGCTTAACGCCGTCTGGCTTTACTAAAACTAGGGTTGCTTGGCTCATTTGTTCTCCTCGATACCATTTTGCTCGTCAGCTTGATTTTGTAAAACTCGGTTAGCCGCATCTACCGTGCTTCCCGCAATCATTGCCCAAGCCCATACCCCCAAAAAGATCAGCGCTAGGACGAGATAGCCATAGCCGAGTGGGCTATAAAAAATCGTGAAAATTGAGATTCCCAGAACCAGTGCTTGCAAAGCCCAGCCGAATGCATAGGAACCTTTTTTTCCGAGGACTCCCGGTAGCAGAATCATGAGAATTGAAATGGTCAAACCAATCGACCAAACCAAACCGCCATCGGCTAGTTTCAGGCCAAAAGCAGCAAGCATGGCAAAAAACACCACGAATGACTCGAAAGCCAAAGCCATCGAACCAAGTGAGCGCTTGAGTGATTTAGTCTTCATTGTTCTCCTCTTGAATCATGACCAGTGCCTCGCCCACAACACTGAGTGAACCGGTGACCACGATAGCCTCGAGGTCGGCCTCGGCTACTAACTCGCGGGCGTCTTGAATGGCTTTCGCAACGCTCGATGACACCGAGATTGCCTCGGAACCCCAGAACTTGGCGGCAATGGCGGCGAGCTCGTCTTTATCGACCGAGCGATCTGAATTTGACGCAGTGATAATGACGTGCTCGAAACTTGTCCGTAGCGTCTCCAACATTTCGTCGACGTTTTTGCCGTTCAAGATTCCGACCACACCAACCGCGCGCGGAGCGTTGAAACTTTGCTTCAAAGCTTTGACTAGCGAGCGCACACCGTGCGGGTTGTGAGCGCCATCCACGACTGTGAGTGGATCGCGACTAACTACCTGTAGGCGACCGGGCGAAGCAATGTCGGCGAACGAAACGCGAACAATGTCGTCCAGGATACGGCGCTCACCGTTGCCGAGAAAAGCTTCAACCGCAGCCACAGCCAGCGCGGCGTTCTCGGTTTGGTGGTCGCCGTATAGTGGCATGAACAGATCGGTGTACTCCCCTGCCAAAGTCTTTAGAGCAAAGCGTTGACCCTTTAGCTCCGGAATTACGTTGAACGCTTCGAAGTCGGTTCCGTAAGAAACCAGACGCTCGGCAACCGCCTTGGTCTTTGCCTGAATTTGAACCATTGCTTCCGGAGTTTGCTTCGCTGAAACCACAACCGCGCCGGATTTGATGATTCCGGCCTTGGTCTTCGCGATTTCCGAAATGGTGTGCCCGAGACGATCGGCGTGGTCGATTGCAATCGGAGTGAACACCGCGACGTCGCCGTCGGCAACGTTTGTGGAATCCCACTCGCCACCCATGCCAACTTCGAGCACCAAAACATCGACCGGGGCATCAGCAAAAATCGAGAAGGCCAACAGCGTCAAAGCCTCAAAGTAGGTAAGCACCTGCTCACCTTCGGCATCCAACTCAGCATCAACCAGCTTCAAGATTGGCTCGATGTCGTTCCAGATTTCGACCAAAACTTCATCACTGACCAGGTCGCCGTCAATGGCGATTCGCTCGTTCAACTTGGTTAGATGCGGGCTGGTGAAACGACCGACGCGCAGAGAGTGTTCACGCAAAAGTCGGTCAATCATGCGAGTCGTCGAAGTCTTACCGTTGGTACCGGTTACGTGGATGATTCGGTAAAGCTTCTGTGGGTCTCCCAGTAACGCAGCAGCACGAGCCGTTGGTTCCAGACGCGGACGCAGTTCGTGTTCTGGCATTCGAGCCAGAAGCGCCTGCTCAACATCTTTTACGGTTTTGATCAAAGCTTGGCCACCGAAATCTTTGGCTCGCCGGAACCTGCCGAAGTAACCAATTCGAGTGTGAGAGTTTCCGACTTGATTAGTTCTTCGTGTGCGGCAATTGCGGCCAAGGTTTCTTCATCGCCGGCGATGGTCAAACGAATGCGGTCACTAACATCTAGTCCGGTGTCCTTACGAGTCTGCTGAATCGCACGGATTAGGTCTCGGGCAGTTCCCTCAACTTCCAGCTCAGGAGTAACGTCTCCATCGAGGATTACGAAACCTCCAGAAGGCAGAATGCCGATTAGGTTCTTGCTGTCTCCAGAAGAAAGGTCGGCAACGAGAGCCAACTCGTATTCTTCTTCGAGAAGCTCAACCCCGTCGACAACAACCTTGCCGTCCACCAGAGTCCAGGCGCCCGACTTCGCACCACGAATTACGTGCTGAACATTGGCTCCCAAACGAGGACCGGCAACGCGCGAGTTCACTGTTAGCTGCTTGACCACACCGAAACGCTCACCAGAGGTTTCGTCGAGTTCAACAAGTTCAATCGCCTTCACGTTTAGCTCATCGGCAAGCAGCGAGGTGAACTGCTCAAGGTCGGCTGAATCGCTGGTAACCACGGTCAGCTTGGCTAGCGGCAAACGGTTACGCAGCGATGCAGCTTTACGAAGGGCGTTCGAAACGGAAGAAGCCGAGCGGATTTGGTCCATTGCGGCAACCAACTTGTCGTCGGCTGGGAAGTTTTTGGCGTTAGGCCAATCGGTTAGGTGAACCGAACGGCCGTTCGTTAGACCCTTCCAAACTTCTTCGGTAACCATTGGTAGCAGCGGAGCAGCTACACGGCAGAGAGTTTCCAGCACGGTGTAGAGGGTGTCGAAACCTTCCGGTGAACCCTCCGGGAAACGGTCGCGCGAACGACGAACGTACCAGTTGGTAAGCACATCGGCAAAGTCGCGGAGCAGGTTGGTGGCCACGTAAGAGTCGTACTTGTCCATCGCCTTTTCCACGTTCACGATTAGGTCGTGAGTCTTGGCAAGCAGGTAGCGGTCAAGCACGTCAGAAGATTCAGTCGAGAACTTCGCCCCGTAGTTCGCGGCGTTCGCATACAGGCTGAAGAAGTAATACGAGTTCCAAAGTGGAAGCAGTAGTTGGCGAACGCCTTCGCGAATACCCTGCTCGGTCACAATCAGGTTTCCGCCACGAAGAATCGGGCTGGAAAGCAGGAACCAACGCATGGCATCGGCGCCGTCGCGGTCGAACACCTCGTTCACATCTGGGTAGTTGCGAAGCGACTTCGACATCTTCTGGCCGTCGTTACCCAAGATGATTCCGTGACTGATCGCGGTCTTGAATGCTGG
>JALQVK010000169.1 GCA_023260375.1 Rhodoluna sp.
TGCAAGAAGCATCCAGGTTCGAGCGATGAGGCAATGGCGTTCATCAACCCTTGCCAGCGCATTCGCCGACTATCGAGTTGTTCGGCGATCAGGCTCACCTGTTGCGAAGCATCGATCATGCGTTGTCGTTCACTCGCCAGCTTTTCGCGCTCTGCGTCATCGTATAGCTTCTTGTTTAGAAGGGTAGCTAGTGCCATACCTAGTGGAGGGGTCATACCGGCAGCCATAACGATTGCCATGATTACGAAGCCCTTGTCGCCTGGGTTGTTAGCAGCTAGTGCAGTTGAAAGGCCAGCGGTAGCGAAACCGTAAGCAACCTTGTTAACTGGACCACCCATGTCGAATGCCATCATTAGACCAAGCACTAGACCAACAACTGCTAGAGCTGCGCCTGATAGGCCGCCTAGGAAGTTGTTTAGACCGGTGAATGCTGCAGCGATTGGCACCTTCAGAACGATAACCATGGCGAAACCAGTGATGATCGAAGCTAGAAGAGGAATAATCACAACAGGCATTAGCGGACGAATCCAGCTAGCTACAGACCAGCGGCTGATCCATAGAGCAGCGAAACCAGCAATGACACCACCGATTAGTGCGCCAAGGAAGCCGGTACCGGTGCCTAGTGGGTTGCCGTCTAGACCAGTTGCTAGTGCACCAGCAACGAAGCCAGGAACTAGACCTGGACGGTCAGCGATTGCGAATGCAACATAACCAGCAAGAACTGGAATGAAGAATGCAAAAGCAGCCTTACCTAGCCAGAAAATGATGAATGCCCAGTTACCTAGGTCTGCATAGTTGAAGCCAGTTACTGAACCGTCGGTGTTTGGAACGCCCATAGCGACTGCATCGTAAGCACGAATACCTCCACCGTCAGCGCCGCCACCCTTGGCGACAGAACCTAGCAAGAAGCCGAGAGCGATCAAAATACCGCCTGCAGCAACGAATGGAATCATGTATGAAACACCGGTCATCAGCCATGTTCTGATGCGTGTTCCAGTACTAGTAGTAGCACTACTCATCTTTGAGCCTCCTATAGCCCTATTTGTTTTCCTGAATCACGGGGGTGCGATTCAAGTTTTTCGCTCGGTATTACCCGAACAAACCTCCGAAGAATCCCTTCTTCTTTTCTCCCGCAGGCTTTTCGGCCTTTGGCTCTGGTGCTGCAGCTGGTGCTGGCTTGTCGCCCTCGATTTTTGCAGCCGTTCCAGCTTCGATTGCAGCAATGAAGTCGGACATTACGTTGACGCCCTTGTCGCCACCGATTACCTTGGCAACACCAAGTTCGATGTAAGGCTTGCCAGCAAAACGCTCGCGACCTTTGACCGGTAGGTCGACCGCGAAGATTACGCCGTCGGCTGCGTCGATTAGTTCCTGCTTCATTGGGTTGGTTCCAGCCGAACCCTGAGTCTCAACAACCATCTCGTGACCTAGCTTCTTGGCAGCCTGCTCAAGAGCGGCCTGAGCCATGTAGGTGTGTGCGATTCCGGTGATGCATGCGGTTACTCCGACAAACTTCATTATTTCTGGACCTCTCGAGTCAATGTTGCAGCGATTACTGCAGGGTCTTTTTCGTTCAATAGTTCGTTGCGGAAATCTTCGTCCATGACTTTGTAAGCCAAGGTTCCCAAGATTTCCAGGTGCTCGCTGCCGCCGTTGGCTGGGGCTGCGATCAGGAAGATTAGGTTCGACTTTCCGTCTTCGGCGCCGAAGTCAACACCAGAGGTGCTGGTGGCAACTGCGACCGATGGGGTTACAACTGCCTCGCTCTGAGCGTGAGGGATAGCAATGCCACCTTCGATTCCGGTTGGGAAGTGCTCTTCGCGTTTTGCGACAGCAACGAGATAGGTCTCGATGTCGGTGATACGTCCGGCGCCTAGTAGTCGCTCGGCAAGCTGACGCGTTGCGTCGGCTTTATCGTTGGCCTCTAGGCCTACGATCACCATGTCGGCGGTGGTTATTGCATTACTCAATAGTTTTTTCTTCACTTTCTTGCTCGAGGCGTTCTCTCTGTTGCCTCATAGCGCGAGTTTACCTTTTGAGTTCCTGAAGAAACTTTAGGTAGGGGTATGTCCGAACAAACGCCTATTTTGCAAAAAGTAACCAAAAAGAGATAAATGGCAAAATCGGGATGAAATGTGCGTTTTAATTGGTTTTCACCCCTTTTTTACAAAAAATGATTGAGAGAGTGCCATGTCAAGCGTTGAACTAACCGTTGAAGTTATTGACCCGATCGGTCTACACGCACGCCCAGCCAGCCAGATTGTTAAGGCAGTCAAGGATTCTGGACTAACCGTTCTGATTGGTCGCGAAGGAGAAAATCTTGTAAAGGCAAACTCTCCTCTGATGCTTATGGCACTGAAGATCAAGACTGGTGAAACCCTAAAGGTTTCGGTTGAGACCGAAGACGAAGTTCAGGCAGCTTCACTGGTTGCCGAGATCCAGGAATTCCTAAAGGGCTAAAGATGTCGCAGGTGTTGTCGGGTCTAGGCGTAGGTCTTAACGCTGTTGTCGCTGAAGTTTTCCAGGTGGCACCGGCTGCTGCTCTACCGGCTTGGGCTAAATCCGCTGCCGGTGTTGAGGCTGAGTCGACTGCACTGAAAACTGCCATCGCTTCGGTTGCTGCCGACCTGGCTCGCCTTGGCTCTGCCGCCGACGAAACTACCGCAGAGATTTTTGAGGCATTGACCTACCTTCTGGAAGATGAGTCGCTCTTTGACATGGCCGTGGCTCACATGGATGAAGGTTGGTCGGCCGGTGCCGCTTACGGCATGGCTGTAAACGAGTTTGCCGAGATGTTGGCTGGCGACGCCGCGTTTGAGGAGCGTATCGCCGACCTACAGGATTTGTCGAAGCGCGTTCAGGCTTCTATCGCTGGCATTCACGTTGGTTTGGATTTGCCGCAGACCGGTGCTTACGTAATCGTTGGCGAAGACTTCTCACCTGCCGACACCGCACAGTTCACCCCTGCAGTGGTTGGCGTGATCACCGTAAAGGGTGGCCCAACTTCGCACACCGCCATCATCTGCCGTTCCCGCAGCATTCCTGCAGTCGTTTCGGTGGCTCACGCCGACGAAATTCAAGCCGGCACCTCGGTGCTGGTTGACCCGGTCGGAGACCGAATCGTGATTGGTGCTTCTCTGGACGAAGCCACTAAGCCCCTCGAGTTTGCAAACACCGGACGCGACCCACTGGTTGAGGTTCGCGCCAACATTGGTTCCCTGGACGACGCCGAGGCAGCTGCCAAGACCGGCGCGGTTGGCGTTGGTTTGTTCCGCACCGAACTTCTTTATCTGAACGAAAGTTCTCAGCCTTCGATTGAACGCCAGCGTGACCTTTATGCATCGATTTTGGCAGCGGCGCCAGCCGGACCAATCACGGTTCGAACCATCGACGCCGGCTCAGATAAACCAGTGCCTTTCCTAAACATGCCTGAAGAGGAAAACCCGGCACTAGGTGTTCGCGGTTACCGTTTGATTCAGGACCACCGCTCTTTTATCGAAGACCAGCTAAAGGGTCTTGAGGCCGCTCGCGTTGCCACCGGTCGTGAGATCTGGGTAATGGCACCTATGATTGCGACCGTTCAGGAGGCAGCTGAGTTTGCCGCCCTAGCTCGCTCGCTCGGTTCGTTCAAGGTTGGCATCATGGTGGAGACACCATCGATTGCTGCGCTAATTCCAGACCTTGAAGGTGTGGTTGACTTCGTCTCGGTTGGAACCAACGACCTTTCGCAGTACCTGTTCGCAGCCGACCGTATGAACCCATCGCTTGGTGCTCTGCTAAATCCTTGGCAGCCGGGTCTAATTCGCACCCTTGAGCGCATTGCTTCGCAGGCTAAGGCAGCTGGCATTTACTCATCGGTTTGTGGCGAAAGCGCCTCCGACCCTGCGTTTGCTGTGCTTCTTGCTGGCCTTGGCTTCAGCTCGGTTTCGGCTTCACGCTCCCAGGTTGATGCGGTTCGCGCAGCGCTGTCCGCGGTAGATGAGTCTCAGGCCGTTGCATTGGCAAAGTCGGTCCTAGCTGCCAAGAGTGCAGAAGACACAAAGAGCGCAGCCGTAGCTGCGCTCTCTGCTCTGTAAATACTTCTTTATCGCTGTAGCCACACCGTGGTGTTACCAGGAACCTTGCCATCGACAATCTTGTTGGTGGTAAGAATTACCCGACCGGCTGGAGCCTTTACTGGCTTGTTCCCGAAGTTGGTGAAACACTCCCAGCCGTTTGGTCTACGGAAGTGAAGAACCTTCTGGCCGAAGTGGTTAATCCACTCGAGCTTTTCCGCGGTAACCAGTTGCTTTCTCAGAGCTAGGGCGAGACGGTAAAGGTTCAGGCTGGAGCCTTCGTCCTTGTTTTCAACCTCAACGTTTACATCTTTGAACCACTCAGGCTGAGGCAGGTGAGCACCCCCTGGGCCGAAGCCGTAGGAGCTGCCGGTGGAAGTCCAAGGCAGTGGCACGCGGCAACCGTCGCGACTGATTGAACCTTCCTGGCGGAACCACTGAGGGTCTTGCATCTGATCGCTAGGAATGTTTAGCGGCTCGTGAAGACCCAGTTCCTCACCCTGGTATAGGTAAGTGGAACCTGGTAGAGCAAGCACGAGCATTGTGGCAGCCTTTGCTCTTGCCGAACCAAGTTCGAAGTTGATTTTCTTCTCACGGTCTGGACTTCTAAACCACTTTGGAAGGTTTGCTAGCGACTCTTTGTCTAGGCCAAATCGAGTTGCGTGACGGATCACGTCGTGGTTTGAGAACACCCAGGTGGTGCTTGAACCAAACGACTCGGCTTCCTTTAGTTGGAAGTCGATGGTTTTGCGGAACCCCTTGTGGTCCCAAAGCTGTCCGAGTAGATCGAAACCGAACGCCTGACCCAGACCTTCTTCGCTGGCGTAGGCGGCACGACGGTTTGGGTGAACCCAAGCTTCGGCAACTGCAACGCGTGGAGGGTCGTATTGGTTGAAGACCTGACGCCACGAGCGGTAAACATCGTGAACTTCGTCGCGGTCGAACAGGTCATCCGAACCATCGTTCTTCATTACCTTTAGGTCGTAGCTGTTGCGCTCAGGCAGGTGACCGTCTTTTAGGTTTTTGGTGAGAGCGTGAGCCACGTCGATGCGGTAGCCATCAACACCACGGTCAGACCAGAACTTGATGGTCTTAAGGAAGTCTTCGCGAACCTCTGGGTTGTCCCAGTTGAAGTCTGGCTGCTCCTTGGTGAACAGGTGCATGTACCACTGGCCATCGGGGACCCTGGTCCACCCCTCGGGGCCAAAGTGGCTGGCTAGGTCTGATGGTGGAAGCTCGCCCTGTTCACCCCTGCCGTCGCGGAAGATGAACCTCTCTCGCTCGGGCGATCCGGGTCCAGCTGCGAGCGCCGCCTGGAACCAAGCGTGCTGATCGGAGCAGTGGTTTGGAACGATGTCGACAAAGACCCTGATTCCATGTCCATGAAGCTTTTCGACCATCTCGTCAAACTGCTCGAGCGTTCCGATCCTTGGGTCGATGTCCATGTAATCGGCAACGTCGTAGCCGCCATCGGCTAGTTCGGAGGGGTAGAAGGGACTCAGCCAGATCGCGTCAATGCCGAGCGATGCCAGGTAATCGATTCGCGAGATGATGCCGCGCAGGTCACCGATTCCATCGCCATTAGCGTCTGCGAAACTCCTCGGGTAGATCTGATAAACGACCGCGTTGCGCCACCAGTGAGCATCTCCTGGGAGCTGGTTCTTTCTTGCCAAATTGCCTCCGATAACGCCGCTAAGCCTAGCTGGCGATGGGGCCGAATCCGAAGTCGAAACCTAGGCTAAACTCACCTCGAGCCCCCATAGCTCAGGGGATAGAGCGCCGCTCTCCGGAGGCGGGTGCGCAGGTTCGAATCCTGCTGGGGGCGCTAGGTCAAGTATTGCGCCAGCTGTTGCAAAGCCAGAGCTCGATGGCTGATCTGATTCTTGAGGTCAGCGGGAATCTCGGCAGCAGTGAGCTCGAAGTCTGCCGGGATGAACACCGGGTCGTAGCCAAAGCCACCCTCTCCCCTCGCTTCCATTGCAATGCTTCCTGGCCAAACACCGG
>JALQVK010000191.1 GCA_023260375.1 Rhodoluna sp.
TTGCATTTTGCAAACCTTCAGGATCAGCACCGTGTGCTCTTGGTTCTAATTGTGGCTGTTTAGGTTCATATTCAGAAATATGAACTCTAGATCCATTCCATTCAATAACCATTTCATTGTAAGGAAAAGCCATACCAGATCTAGGCTGGTTAGGTGTCTACCCCAACTTCCCTAGCTTCCGTTTCACTCTCAATCTCTGAGCGGGTTCTCGAGTTGGTCGATGCCGGTGTTTCGACTCCAATCATTTTGATCGACGGTCGTTCCGGTTCAGGGAAAAGCACCTTGGCTGCGTTACTTCAAAACGATTTGTTTAGAGAAGGCGATAGCCTTCCGCGATTAATTCACATGGACGACCTTTACGAGGGTTGGGATGGTTTACAGGCCGGTGTGGATTATCTGCAACGCATGATTTTGAATCCAATCGTTGGCAGACGAAAAGCTTCTTGGCAGGAGTTCGACTGGTCTTTGAACGCTCGTGGTCGTTGGCGTGAATTTGAGGGTGGTACTCCGCTGATTGTTGAGGGGTGCGGAGCACTCGCCCGGCTAGCGGCGGAAGCCGCTTCGATTAAAGTTTGGGTTGAAGCCGATGAGCAAGTTCGCTACCAACGCTGGCTGGAACGCGAAGGAAACGACGAGTTCTTTGGCCGTTGGGCGGCTCAGGAGGTTGAGTTTTACTCCCGCGAGCGCTCTAATGAGCTAGCCGATTTGACTGTGGCTAACTAGCCTTACGGTTTTTCAACCAAACTCTGAGGCCCGCGATTACCGAGGCAAGCACGAAGAAACCTGCGATGGCGTAGGAAACACTTTTCACGGCTTCATTGCTGGCAGCGAAGTAGCCGGTGATGTTGAGTCCAACACCCCAAGCAAGTGCGCCAACCAGGTTGGCCGAGAAGAACTTGTAGTAGTTCATTTTGGAAATACCCGCGATTGGTGGAACGAAGACTCGTGCCCAAGGCATGAATCGACTGACCACGACAGCCCACCAACCCCAAGCTGCGTAAAGTCGCTCGCTCTTATTGATGGCGTTTTGAAGCCACTTACCCTGTCGTTTTTCTAGGTATGGTCGTCCGAAGTGTCGTCCGAGGGTGTAGCCGACCTGGTCTCCCAGCCAACCGGAAATTCCGATGCCGATTGCCATCACCCAAATGTTCACTCCGGAGTTCGGGTGGGCGGCAACCAGACCTGCTGCAAACACCAAAGAGTCTCCGGTGATAAACGGGACGAACGCTCCTACGAATAGGCCGGTTCCCGCAAATACGAGACCCCAAACAATCAGATAGAACAGCCATGGACCCATTTGGGGAGCCCATGACTGAATCTGATCGCTGATCGTTGCGTGAAAAACGTGCATTAGCTAAGGCCGTGCAGCACGATCTCTTCAAGTGAAAGTCGGGTGCGTGGAGCAATCTCGCGCTCGAGCGCTGGGCCAGGCAGGCTGCTTGGGTCGGTTGACTTACCAAGGACGATGGCTGCAATCGAGTTGCGTCCCTCTTCGAGACCGAGCAGCTTCGAAACCACGTCGTGGTTGTAACCGCTGATTGGGTGGCTGGCGAGTCCGAGAGCCTGTGCCTGAATCATCATGTTCTGTGCCGCTAGTCCGGCGTCGAACTTTGCGATGTCGTATGGGTTGCCGTCCTGGGTGAGGCTCGGTACCGAGATGAAAATGATCTTGGAAGCGTTTGGGACCCATGCGGCGTTGAAGCCAGCCATGGCTTCGGCAACAATCTGGGTGTGCAGTGCCTCACCGCGGGTTACCACCGAGAAACGCCATGGCTGTAGGTTGTTGGCGCTTGGTGCCCAACGGCCGGCTTCGAGCACGGCTAGTAGGTCTTCGTGGGACACCTCATAGGTGGTGTCGTAAGCTCGTGGGCTCCAACGTTCGGCGATTTCTGAAAGTAGTGGGACTTTGGTTTCTGCGGTTTTCTTCATAATCTCTCCAAACAAGCAAAGCAACCTTTCTATTCTACTTTTTGGTAGATTTCTCAATCTTTCTTGTCGCTAGGCTGGTGTGATGTCGCGTAAAGGTCTCCTACTATTTCTTGCCACCGGTTTGGCTTGGGGCCTTCCCTACTTTTTCATTCGTATCGCGGCGTCCGAATTCTCGGCTCCAATGATTGTCTTTTCTCGCACATTGGTCGGCGCAGCCGTACTGATTCCGCTCGCGATCAAACGTGGAGTTCTCAAAGAGACTTTGAAGGCTTGGCCGTATGTTCTGACTTTTGCCGTCCTGGAAATGATGGGTCCCTGGTGGTTGTTGAGCACTGCAGAGGGCGGAAACCCCTCTCACATCAACAGTGGTTTGGCTGGGCTTTTGATTGCCACCGTTCCTTTTTTTGGCGTTTTCATCAGCTACTTTTACATCGGAGATAAGTCGGTCATTCATCCGAAAACGCTGCTCGGTCTCGCGGTTGGTTTTGTTGGTTTGATCTTGCTGGTTGGCATCGACTCGCTGACCGGCGCGGTCGAACCAATATGGGTTGGTGCAGTCGTTTTGGCAGCGCTCGGCTACGCGATTGCCCCTGCCATCGTTTCCAAGAAAATTCCTCAAGTTCCTAGCGAGGGTGTGATCTCGGTTTCAATGGCGCTGGTGGCAATTGTCTACTCGGTGCCAGCGCTTTTGAACCCGCTAGCTAACAAGGACGCAGTGCCTACTTTGAACGGTTGGCTTTCACTTGGTGTTCTTGGTGTGATTTGCTCGGCGCTGGCCTTTGCGCTGTTCTTTGAACTGATCCGTGAAATCGGTTCGATGCGCGCCAGCACGATTACCTACATGAATACCGTGGTCGCGATTGTGCTGGGAGTTACGTTCCTCGCCGAACCGCTAACCGCAGGAATGATGATTGGCATCCCACTGGTCATCCTTGGGTCGTTCTACGCAACCCGCAAACACAAGTAACGCGGTTTTACGGAACAGTTACCACGAAGGTTCGTACGAGACTTCCAACTGTGACCTTCAAGGTGTGCTTACCCTTTGTGTACTTCTTCACAAATGGCTGGTTGGCGGTTAGTACGGTTACGTAAGTCTTCGCCTTTCCTTCCAAGATGGTTGCTTTTTGGCCAACCAGGTTGAAGAAGTTGAAAGTGATCTTCTTGCTTTCTGGAACGGCAGTCACTGCCTGAGCTCCCCAAACAATCGTCTGATTGATTGAAGCGGTTCCTTGAGCGATTTGGGTCACATTGTTTGGATCCTGGATGGTTGCGGTTACCGTCTGGCTTCCGGAGTCGGCCGAGGTGATGTCCGCGGTGACGATTCCATCGTTCCAAGTTTGGACGTCGGCTGAAGTTGTCAGCGACCCGGCACCGGATGTGCTGAATCGAACGGTTGCACCGACCACAGGGTTTCCGTATCGGTCAGTGACCTTGAAGTACTGCTGTGCTGGAGTGCCTGGTACGGCGATTGGAGCAGGTAGAGCTTCGATGTACTTGGCATCGGACAACGAGTTCTTACAGGTCATGGTGTGCGTCTTGAACGCGGTACCAGTGATGATCTTGAAGGTA
>JALQVK010000120.1 GCA_023260375.1 Rhodoluna sp.
TGACTATGCCAAGACCGGCCTAGCCGAGGGCGACAAGGACTGGAAGCCAGAAGGTAACGTTGAGAAGGCTAAGGCCCTCATGGACGAAGCCAAGACTGCATGTCCAGAGCTTTACGCTCGTGCCACCGACCCAGCTCGAGGCATCACCTATGACACCCGCGACACCGAAGTTGCTAAGAAGGCTGCTGCCATCTGGATCGCTGCTTTGGCTCGCGTAGGTATCACCATCAAGTTCAACTTCATCGAGTCTGGAAAGTACTACGCAGTAGTACTAGACGCAACCAAGCAGGGCGACCTTTCGGCTGCCGGTTGGGCTCCAGACTGGGCTAACGCTTCAACGGTTATCCCTGAGTTGTTCACCGCCGAAGGTGGATTCCCAATGTCACAAAACTGGGATGACGCCGCTTACCCAGCCTTCAAGGAGCGCGTAGTTGCGAACCTTTCAGAGGCTGACCGTGTAAAGCAGGGTAAGGAATGGGCTGCACTAAACCAGTACGCAATGGAACAGCAGTGGATTATTCCAGGCGTATTCTCGAAGACTCAGGAAATCTGGGGTTCGAAGATTGGTGGAGCGTTCTTCTGGGAGCCACAAGGTTCACTATCATTCGGTGACCTTTACACCAAGTAACAACTGATTGATTGTTCCGTGGTGCTGGAGCGAAAGTTTCAGCACCACGGGCATTCATCAAATCACAACATTTTTGAAAGGTAATGATGAGCGGTATTTGGGCTTACGTCACACGCAGATTGGGCTTAACGCTGATCATTCTGCTTGCGGTCAGCTTCGCCGTTTACGTAATCTTTTCTCTTCTTCCTTATGACCCAGCCGCACTGACTTGCGGTAAAAACTGCAACGACCCTGGCATTATCGAAGCCAACCGCGTTCGACTCGGGTACGACAAACCGTTCTGGGAACAGTATTGGTTGTTCCTTTCCGGACTATTCGTTGGCAGAAGTTTCGGTACCGGAGCTGCAGCAATTTTCTGTCCAGCGCCTTCTTTTGGTTACTCGTTCCAGCAACACGGTTGTGTCACCAACCTTCTTGTTGATGCACTTCCAGTAACCATTTACCTAGCGGTTGGTGCACTCATTCTTTGGCTCATCGTGGGTGTTGGTCTCGGTATTATTTCGGCCAAGTTCCGCGGCAAAATTTGGGACACCCTTTCAACCGCTTTTGTTTTGATTGGAACTTCGCTTCCTACCTTCCTAACCGGTTTGATGCTGATCATCTTCTTGGTGATCAAGTTGGACGGATCGCCGTTCCCTTCCGACGGATACACCGCACCCGAGGAAGACTTTGGACAATTCTTATTGAGTATGGTTCTGCCGTGGGTAACCTTGGCATTCGCATTTGCGGCAATCTACACCCGATTTGTTCGCAGCCAAATTCTTGAGATTTCGACGGAAGATTACATTCGCACCGCCAAAGCCAAAGGCCTCAGCGATGGCCGAATCTTGGGCAAGCACACATTACGCGCGGCATTGGCGCCGATTGTCACCATGGCGGGTCTCGATTTTGCTGGCTTGCTCGGTGGAGCAATTCTTACCGAGGCGGTTTTTAACCTTCCAGGAATGGGCAGGCTGTCTCTCAAAGCCGTTGTCGATATTGATCTTCCGGTAATTGTTGCGACAACGATTTTGGCAGCTGCCATCGTGGTGGTTATGAACATGATTCTCGACATCGCCTATGCCTTTATTGACCCGAGAGTGAGGGTCTAATGACTTTGTTGCAGGTTCGAGACCTTCGGGTTGAATTCAAAACCCCAGACGGTTTGGTGAAAGCCGTTGCCGGTGTGAGTTTTGATTTGAAAGCCGGCGAGACGGTCGCTATCGTGGGCGAATCTGGTTCCGGAAAGTCGGTCACCAATCTTGCCTATATGGGCCTGTTACCGAGCTCTAAAACCAACATAACTGGTTCGGTCCTTCTGGAAACCGATAAAGGTGTGGTTGAACTGATTGGCATGGATAACGACGGTCTTCGCAAAGTTCGCGGCCAAGACATTGCCATGATTTTCCAAGACCCGATGTCGGCTCTGCACCCGTATTACACGATTGGTGATCAGCTGATTGAAGCCCATCAAGTGCACAATGACGTCGACAAATCCGTGAGCCGCGACCGTGCAATCGAACTACTGTCGTTGGTTGGCGTGGCCGACCCGGCAGAGCGGCTAAAAGCCTATCCACATCAATTTTCCGGCGGTATGCGTCAACGCGTCATGATTGCCATGGCTTTGATGAACAACCCTAAGGTTTTGATTGCCGATGAGCCGACCACCGCTTTGGACGTAACGGTTCAGGCGCAAATTTTGAAGCTCCTTCGAGACCTTCAAGCACGTTTCGGCATGGCGGTTATCTTAATTACCCATGACCTCGGAGTGGTAGCTGGGGCAGCCGATCGCGTTAATGTGATGTATGGCGGTCGATTGGTGGAGAGCACGGGCGTGAATGAACTTTATGCCAACCCGATGATGCCTTACACGGTTGGTTTGCTCGACTCCATTCCTCGCATGGATCAAGGGCACGGCAAGCGTCTTCGCGCAATTCCTGGGCAGCCACCATCACTCATCAAACTCGGAGAAGGCTGCGCCTTTGCCGCACGCTGTGAACGCAAGAAGGAACTTCCAGAAGGAACCTGTGAAACGTCGCCGGAGCTAAGAGAAGTTAAGGCTGGGCACCTTGTGCGATGCCACCTTTACGAAAATAAGGGAGTCGCCAAGTGAACGCGCCGCTACTCGAAGTAACCAACCTGGAAAAGTTCTTCCCAGTGGCTGGTGCCGGAATTTTCTCTCGCGAGCGTGGGGTCAATAAGGCCGTGAACGGTTTGAGTTTTACTCTGAACGCTGGAGAAACCCTTGGTTTGGTAGGTGAATCCGGTTGCGGAAAGTCAACTGCTGGCCGAACCATTTTGAAACTCTACGATCCAACTTCTGGCTCAATCAAGTTTGAGGGAGAAGAGATTTCGGGCTACTCGAATTCTCAAATGAAACCACTGCGAACCAAAATGCAGATGATTTTTCAAGACCCGCAGTCATCTCTGAACCCTCGACAATCGGTTGGTGCAATTATTGGTGCATCCTATGAGGTTCACGGCATCAAGCCACAGCAGGGCGTGAAGAAAGCCGTTCAAGAACTTTTGGAGCGGGTTGGTCTCAATGCTGAGCACTACGACCGCTATCCGCACGAATTCTCAGGAGGTCAGCGTCAGCGAATCGGCATTGCTCGCGCTCTTGCCTTAAATCCGAAGTTCATAGTCTGCGACGAACCGGTTTCTGCTTTGGATGTTTCGATTCAAGCTCAGGTTGTGAACCTACTTAGTGACATTCGTGATGAGTTCGGCATGTCATATCTTTTCATCGCACACGACCTTTCGGTTGTTCAGCATATTTCTGACCGCGTTGGCGTTATGTATCTGGGCAAAATCATGGAAATAGCTCCAACCGATTCGATTTACTCAACGCCTCACCACCCTTATACCAAGGCACTGCTGTCGGCAGTTCCAATTCCCGACCCTCAGTTGGAGCGTAAGCGCGAGCAAATCGTTTTGACCGGAGAGTTACCTAGCCCTATGAAGCCTCCGAGTGGCTGTGTATTCAGCACCCGTTGTTGGAAAGCAACCACCAAGTGCTTCGAGGTTGAACCGTTACTTCAGAAGGTTGGCAAAGCCGAAGTTGCCTGCCATTTCCCTGAATAAGTCTTAGCCTGTTTAGGTGCTAGCAAGTTACGCATCGGCGTTAGAGCGTTATCGCACCAACCTTTCGGCTGGTCGCGGGTACTCTGAGCACACCATCAAGGGTTATCTCACCGATTTGGCCGACTTGGCCGACTTTTTAGAGGTTCAGGGAATGCCTTCGCCTTCCGAAATTGATCTTGAGTCACTTCGTGCCTGGCTTTATACGCTTAGCGAGCGCGGATTAGCGAAGTCTTCAATGGCTCGTAAAACCGCGGCTGTTCGTTCCTTCACCGCTTGGATGTTTGAACAGGGGGAGCTTTCGAGTGATCCTGGATTGCGGCTTCGAACTCCCAAAGCCAATAAATCGCTGCCAAAGGTTGCTACTCGTGAGGCAATGGCTGAAATCTTTGACGTGCTTGAGGCGTCTGTTTTATCTGGAGAGCCAACCGCGTTCAGAGACTTGCTCGTAGTCGAGCTTCTTTATGCGACCGGGGCGCGCGTCAGTGAAATTGCTGGACTCAATCTTTCCGACATCGACGACAATCGCAGACTTATACGTGTTGTCGGTAAAGGAAATAAACAGAGAATGATTCCCTACGGACTACCAGCGGAGGCCGCACTAAAGGCTTGGTTGGAGCAGGGGCGCCCCAAATTAGTGTCACCACAGACATCTTTTGAGTTACTTATCAATTCACAGGGAAAACGCCTGGGTACCAGGCAGATCTATGAAGTTGTTGCTAAAGCGCTCGCTGGCACTGCTATTGGTTCTGCTGGCCCGCACGCATTACGTCACACTGCGGCAACACACCTTTTGGATGGGGGAGCCGACCTCAGGGCGGTTCAGGAGTTACTGGGCCATGCCAGTCTTGGGACCACGCAGATCTACACTCATGTCAGCATTGAGCGTTTGAAGGAAGGTTACAATTCAGCCCATCCCAGGGCTTAAGTCGGCTGGGAGACAGCCCACCAATCTTGACCAAGGGCGATAGGTAACCATTGGTGTTTCTGAGAGAAAAGTGCAGGCAGAGCCTAACCCCGCAGTGTGATGTGTAAGTGGGACTTGTACAAACCGAGCCGATGGTAGTTCCCACATCAACAGAGGTATTGGCATGAAGAGATGCGCAAACCGGCTCGTAGGAGCTGATTAGACCGTTTTCGTGGTGAATACTCAGTACCGAACGGTTCACCACGAATCCGATAAATGAAACGATGCCAGAGTGGGTAGCATAAATCGGTTGCCCATCGGATACCAGATAATCGACCCCACGGTGCCCGGACGACCAATCGGCGCTTGGCTGGCGAAATTCATTTACTAGCATCGGATGATCAAGGGGTGTTCTCCAGCTTTGCGAAGCGCTCGCGGGAAACGGTTTAGCCGAAAAAGTAAGCATCAAGGCTGATGCAATCAGCAACAAGGTCAAGGTCACGTGGTTTGGCTTCATTTCCCAATAATCAAATGTTTCGGAATCATTCGTCCTAGTTCCTTAAAATCTGTGGAAAACCCTGCATTCGGGCTGGTAGGCTGGTATCAGCAACGTTTAGGCGTTGACTTCGCGTGTCGAACCTCATCGAATAACCACTCGGTCCAGCTTGCTGGTCGTTTTTGATGCGACACCAGGTGTGACCGGCAACCGCCGGAAGCAATTAACTGAGTGGCACATTCGTGTGCCGAAAAGGAGAAACTGCCATGGCAGTAGTAACTATGCGCGAGATGCTTGACAGCGGCGTGCACTTCGGGCACCAGACCCGTCGTTGGAACCCAAAGATGAAGCGATTCATCTTGACCGACCGCTCTGGCATTTACATCATCGACCTTCAGAAGTCGCTAACCCACATCGACCAGGCCTACTCGTTCGTCAAGGACCTAGTAGCAGCCGGCGGTTCGATTATGTTCGTTGGCACCAAGAAGCAGGCTCAGGAAGCAATCGCTTCTCAGGCGCAGCGCGTTGGCCAGCCATACATCAACGAGCGTTGGTTGGGTGGTCTTT
>JALQVK010000088.1 GCA_023260375.1 Rhodoluna sp.
CTAAATACGCTAAAGGTTTGAGTACGCATCTGGTTGGCAATCGAAACGTTTGGTTGAATGTTTGCGCCGGCCTAGGAACTTCAATCTTTGCGCCAATCAGGTTCTTCTGTAAGCCAGAAGTTCGGCTGTTAACTTTGGTGGCTAAGGCTTAACCTAAAGCCCAAACCTCAGGGCCAAGAACGATGTAGTGACCATCCTTGTTGTCGCAACGGGCTGTCACATCAACCACAAAACAGGTGATGTCACCAACGGTTACGGTTTCACCAGGGTTCAAAGTCTGGGCAAGTGACGGGTCGGCGTATAGACCACTCGCGCAGTTAATCTGCCCGGTTTTACTAGAAGTTAACTTGAACTGGTAACCGTAACTTAATTTGCAGCTGCTTGGAACGTTCAATGGGTCGTAGGTAGCGTCGGCTTCGTTTTGCTCACAAACGGCAAACTTTTCATCAGCGTTCAAAGTGCACCAAGTTGGTCCGCCACCGATTTTGAAGGTGAATTCTCCAAAACCGTTGTCAAAAATCTTTGGGTCGATAGCCAGAGCGTCTGTCTCAGGCGCTGAAGGAATCATGCTCGGATCGAAGGTTTGGGTAGGTTCGGGAGTGTTGCCGTTACCGTTTGGAGTGGCAGCACAGCCGGCGATCATCAAAGATAGACCAACCACGGCTATAGATAAAAGTTTGCGACCCACAGGCTCAAGAATAAAGCCTGCGGGTCGCAATAACCTGAATGTTAACCAAGTGTTTTGCTTCTAGAACTCTTTCGCGACTAGTTCAGCAATTTCGTAGGTGTTCAGAGCCGCACCCTTGCGCAGGTTGTCACCAACCACAAACAGTTCGATGCTGTTGGTGAAGTCGAGCGACTGACGAATGCGTCCAACGAAAGTTGGGTCCTGGCCGGCAACGAAGTTCGGAGTCGGGAAGACACCGTTGGCAGGGTCGTCCATCACACGAATGGTTGGCTGCTGCTCAAGCACGTCGCGCACTTCGTCTGGGGTTAGTTCGTTTGCAAAGGTTGCGTGCACGGTTAGCGAGTGGCTGACCTGAACTGGAACACGAACACAAGAAGCGGCAACCTTTAGGTCTGAGATTCCTAGGATCTTGCGAGATTCATCGCGAACCTTCATCTCCTCGGACGAGTGACCACCAGCCTTTAGCGAACCTGCAAAAGGAATAACGTTTAGTGCGATTGGAACTGACCAAGGCGAGTCTGCCTGAGACACACCGGCGGAAGCCAAAGCTGCGGCAACATCGCCTGAAGCCGAACCAAGCGATGCGTCCTTACCAACTACGGCAAGTTCGGCAGCCAAGCGGTCGATTCCCGCAGCGCCAGCGCCAGAAACAGCCTGGTAAGAAGAAACAACCAGTTCCTTCAAGGTCCACTTGCGGTGAAGTGCACCCATTGCAGCCATCATGGTCAACGTGGTGCAGTTAGGGTTCGAGATGATTCCAAGTGGGCGGTTCTTGGCTTGCTCCGGGTTCACCTCTGGAACCACTAGAGGCACCTGGTCGTTCATACGGAAAGCACCCGAGTTGTCGATGGCAATTGCGCCACGTTCGGCGGCAATCGGAGCCCAGACTTCCGAAACCTCATCAGGCACGTCGAAAATCGCAATGTCGATGCCGTCAAATGCTTCAGGAGAAAGCGCAACCACGGTGAGTTCTTCGCCGTGAACGGTAATCTTCTTACCAGCCGAACGAGCACTTGCAATCAAGCGAATCTCGCCCCAAATGTTCTCTCGGTTGTTGAAAATGTCGATCATGACGGTACCAACGGCACCGGTCGCTCCAACTAAAGCGATGTTTGGTTTCTTGCTCAAAGTATGTCTCCTGCTTCTAAAACTTATCGGCCGGTGCCGGCGTAGACGACGGCTTCAATTTCGCTGTCGAGTCCGAACGCGGTGTGGATTGCGCGGGCAGCGTCGTCCGCTTCGGTGATATCAGTGACCACCGAAATGCGAATCTCCGAAGTCGAGATCATTTCGATGTTAATTCCAGCCTTGGCCAAAGCGTTGAACAGGGTTGCCGAAACACCCGAGTGGGTGCGCATGCCAGCGCCAACCACAGAAATCTTGCCAATCTCGTGGTCAACCTCAAGCTCACGGTAGCCAATCTTTGCCTGGTTAGCTTCAAGTGCGGCCACAACCTTGGCAGAGTCGCCCTTCGGTAGCGTGAACGAAATGTCAGAAACCTTGTCGTCGACGTCGACACCGGTAGCGGTGTTCTGAACGATCATGTCGATGTTCGCACCAGCTTCAGCCACAATGTTGAACAACTCGGCAGCCTTACCAGGTAGGTCAGGAATACCCACAACGATGATCTTGGTCTGGCTCTTATCGGTCGCTACTCCCGAAACTACTGACTCTTCCATGTTCTCTCCTCGGTTTCCTGAGATGACCCTGGTTCCTGGGTCGGTACTAAATGTGGAACGCACACGCAAGTCAACATTGTGACGACGTGCAAACTCAACCGCACGAATGTGCAGAATCTTGGCGCCAGCCGCAGCCAACTCGAGCATCGACTCAACATCGATGTAATCAAGCTTTCGTGCAGCCGGAATCTGTCTTGGGTCGGCGGTGTAAACGCCATCCACGTCCGAGTAAATTTCACAAACGTCGGCGTTCAAGGCGGCTGCCAATGCCACGGCGGTGGTGTCAGAACCACCACGACCTAGAGTGGTGATGTCGCGGGTTTCGCGGTTGAATCCCTGGAATCCAGCAACGATGGCGATGTCACCTTCGTCTAGAGCCTCGCGAATACGGTCTGGGGTGACCTCGGCGATGCGAGCGTTTCCGTGCTTCGAGTCGGTCACGATTCCCGCCTGAGAACCGGTAAATGACCGAGACTGAGCTCCAGCCGCATTGATTGCGAGGGCCAGTAGAGCCATCGAGATTCGCTCACCTGCGGTTAGCAACATGTCAAGCTCGCGTGGGCTTGGGTTGTCGGTTACCTGATTGGCCAAATCCATAAGTTCGTCGGTGGTGTCACCCATGGCAGATACCACTACAACGACCTGATTACCAGCCTTTTGAGTCTCAATTACGCGCTTAGCAACGTGCTTAATCTTGTCGGCGTCGCCAACAGAAGAGCCACCGAACTTTTGCACAATTAGAGCCAAGGCTGTACTCCTAGAGAAAGGGGTCAACAGGGAATGTGTTTAAGTCTAGCCGATACCGCTAGTTAGCAGGGCGGCGGCCAGAAAATGCGCGGCCGAGAGTGACTTCATCGGCGTATTCGAGGTCTCCTCCGACCGGTAAACCTGATGCCAGACGCGTTACCGGAATACCCATGGTGCTGAGCATGCGCGAAAGATAAGTTGCCGTAGCTTCACCCTCGAGGTTTGGATCGGTTGCCAAAATGACTTCCTTGATGTCAGGGTTCGACAAACGAGCCATCAGTTCTTTGATGCGAAGCTGATCTGGGCCAATACCTTCGATTGGGCTGATGGCTCCTCCGAGGACGTGATACAAACCGCGGAATTCTCGAGTGCGCTCAATCGCCTGAACATCTTTCGACTCTTCAACAACACAGATCAGGGTTTGGTCGCGTCGAACGTCGCGGCAAATGTTGCATCGTTCCTGTTCGGAAACATTGCCACAAATGTCACAGAAGCGAACGCGCTCCTTGACCTCGATAAGAACTTTTGCCAAACGCTCAGCAAGATCGTCCTCGGTTTGAAGAAGGTAGAACGCAATGCGTTGAGCCGACTTCGGACCCACTCCAGGCAAACGGCCTAGTTCATCGATTAGTTCTTGGACAACGCCTTCGTACATTAGTCGTCCAGCGGTTCTGCGCCGAGGATCTCACGAAGTAGCGATTCACCATAACGAGCATCTTCGTCGACCGATGAATTCCGTGAAGTTGGAGTTTCTGGCTCTGCAACCGCTGGTTCCGGTTCCACTTCTGGCTCGGGGGTTTCGGCAACAACCGGAGCTGCGGCTGGAGCCGCCGGCGCCTCAGAATTTGCCTGCATGAACGGCTTGAACTTCACAACAATGCCCAACTCGTTTTCAATCGCCTTACGAAGGACGTCTGGTGCACCAGCTTCGTTCTTAAAACTTTCGAGGTCGTAGTTACTGGCAAATCGAAGTGTCAAAACATCGCTTTCGATTGCCATGACATCGATCGTGTAGGCAACCATGTAGGCCTTTTTGGATTTCTTCGCAACCATGTCCAAAATTCGAGGCCACGAGGTTCGAAGCTGACTGATAGTAACTCCAGGAGTCACAACAGTTATCGGGGTAGTCGGGTTTTGCTCAACCACCGGAGCAACAACCGCCGCGGCAGGAGCTGCTTGAACCGGAACTGAAGCGGTTTCGGTAGAAACTACTCCCCCAATACCAATACGACGCTCGAGTCGCTCAATTCGAGCCAAAGAACCGACCTCGGTTGCATTCGCAGCTGGAACCAAAATCTTCGCGCACATGAGTTCAAGGTGTAACTTTGGGCTGGTGGCTCCGGACATCGTGGAAAGCGAGTCGCTTACCGCCGCAGCTGCATGAGCCAGTTCAGCTCTGCCAAACTTGGCTGCCTGAGCCTCCAGACGACCGAGCATTTCATCGGTGATGCCACGAAGCACCGACTTGGCCTCCCCACCAATCGAGTCGACCAAAATCAGATCGCGCAAACGTTCGAGTAAATCTTCCACAAATTGGCGTGGGTCTTGACCGCTCTGAATGACTTTGTCAACCGAGTGGAACACGGTTGCAGAATCGCCTACCGCGAGCGCTTCCACGGCATCGTCTAGAACAGAATCTGGGGTGTATCC
>JALQVK010000092.1 GCA_023260375.1 Rhodoluna sp.
CGCCAGGGACGGGCATATCTCGAGATTTCCTCTGATCAGGACAGCAATCTACGCCTTATTTCCGAGCCTGACACCGTGGAAGCTCTGCAGGAGTTGACTCGCCTGGCCGTTCAGGTGAAGACCACCAGCTTCAGCCGCCTAATTCTCGATGTTGGCGGTTCACGACAGAAGCGCGTGGACGAACTCACTCGAGTTGTGAACAAGGTAATTGAGAAGGTACGCGAGTCTGGCGAACAGTCTCCGCTAAAGCCTATGAGCTCATACGAGCGCAAAATCGCTCACGACATCATTGCCGAAGCCGGTCTAACCTCGGAATCCGAGGGTGAAGGTCGCGATCGTCACATTGTTATCAAGCCTGCCTAGTGGGTTTTTAGAAGGGGCCGGGCTAAACGCTCGGCCTTTTTCTTTGTAATGTTTCACGTGAAACATGGAAGATTGAAGTAAATGACTGAAGAAGTATTTGAACCGGAGACAGAGCCAGCTGAAGCTCTGCAAGTCTTTGGCGATCGAATCGAATTGGCTAGAGGTTATGCCAAGGCCCTCATTCGCGATGGAGACCTTCTTGGATTGCTAGGTCCACGAGAACTGCCGCGCCTTTGGACTCGCCACATTCTCAACTCGGCGGTCGTCAGCGAACTCGTTCCTGCCGGAAAATCGGTAGCCGACATTGGTTCTGGAGCAGGATTACCAGGGATCCCAATGGCAATTTGCCTCCCCGACAGCCATTTCACCCTAATTGAGCCTATGGAACGCCGTTCGGAATGGCTAAAGGACCTAGTGGTAGAACTGGGGCTGACCAATGTCACTGTGCTTCGTGCTCGCGCCGAAGAAGTCGGAGAAGTTTTTGACATCGCTACCGCTCGCGCAGTGTCCGCTCTTCCAAAGTTGCTTCGCCTGGTTGTCCCGCTGGTTCGCGAAGGGGGTCTAGTTCTGGCAATGAAAGGCTCTAAGGCTGCTGAAGAGATCGAAGAGGCTAAGAAATTGCAGAAAAAACTGCGTCTTTCCGGTTTCGAGATCGTTTTTGCTGGCGAAAGTGTGCTTGCGGAACCGACGCTTGTTGTTCGAACTAAGTTAGTCTGATTGCGGGGAAGTTTTGGAGAATCAGATGTCTGAGCAAGTTGCAGCGGAGGCCACCGCGGTCACTAAGCCGACAGTTGTGCCTGGCATGGGCTATCCAGCCAATCGACTAGAGACAAGCGAGGCCCCAACTGGTTGGCAGCACACCGTTTTGTCTGGGGATTTCACTAATGTTTCACGTGAAACATCGCGATAAGTATGAACGAATTTAACGACACTCCCCTAGCCCAAGAACTCAGCCAAAGCTTTCAGCGCATGACGCAGATTGATCAAGCCGTGCTCCCAAAGCCTGCCAATACGCGCATTTTCACGGTTTCCAACCAAAAGGGTGGCGTTGGAAAGACCACGACCACCGTCAACGTTGCTGCTGCGCTGGCTAGCAAAGGCTTACGAGTCCTAGTTTTGGACCTAGACCCGCAGGGAAACGCTTCAACCGCGTTGAACATCCCGCATCACGCAGAGATTAGAAGCCTCTACGAAGTCTTGATGGGCGAAGCCGAACTGGAAGATGTAATTCAGATCAGTTCCGAGCTCCCTGGTCTTTACTGCGTTCCAGCCACAATTCACCTAACCGGTGTTGAAATGGAAATGGCCTCGGCGGTTGCCCGCGAACACCGCCTTAAGACAGCCATTGAGCGCTACCTTGAGACCACAATGACGCCCCCGGACTACATTTTCATCGACTGTCCTCCTAGCCTTGGACTCCTAACAATCAACGCCTGGACGGCAGCGCGCGAAATCCTAGTGCCGATCCAGTGCGAGTACTACGCGCTCGAGGGCGTCGACCAGCTTCTGAAGTACATTGAGCTCGTTCGAAAGCAGCTAAACCCAGGGCTACAACTGAGTACCATCCTGCTAACCATGTACGACGGCCGAACCCGCCTGGCCGAAGACGTGGTTTCTTGGGTTCGAGAGCGATTCCCGAACGTGACCCTGAATGCCGTAATCCCGCGAGCCGTCCGAGTTTCCGAAGCCCCTAGCTTCAACCGAACCGTCATTACCCACGATCGCCGTTCCCCTGGTGCCATTGCGTATCTCGAAGCGGCCATTGAAATCGCTAACAGAGGAGCACAACTTGGCAGATAAGCGAATTGGCCTTGGCCGCGGCATCGGAGCACTAATTCCGACCTCGGAGAACCCTAACGAAGCACCGATTGACGTATTTTTCCCTGCCGGCGGCAGCACTGGCACCGAACTGGTCGCGGTTCCAGGAGCCCGCTTTGGCCACCTAGACATCAACTCGATTCGCCCGAACGCTAAACAGCCACGATCGGTCTTCGAGCCAGAAGCGTTCGCCGAATTGGTCCACTCAATCAAGGAACTCGGTGTTCTTCAGCCAATCGTGGTTCGCTCAATCGCGGGTGAAGTAGGCCAGTATGAACTGATTATGGGTGAGCGTCGTCTTCGTGCATCCAAGGAAGCCGGTCTTTCCAAGATTCCAGCGGTTATTCGTGAGACTGCCGACGAAAACATGCTGCGTGACGCACTTCTTGAAAACTTGCACCGCAGCGACCTCAACCCACTTGAAGAGGCCAGCGCCTACCAGCAGCTTCTCGAAGATTTTGGAATCACGCAAGAAGAGTTAGCGAACCGAATTGGCCGCTCACGTCCAAAGATCACCAACTCGATTCGTTTGCTCAAGCTTCCTGCCGAGGTTCAGCGCAAGGTTGCCGCCGGTGTTT
>JALQVK010000145.1 GCA_023260375.1 Rhodoluna sp.
ACGACGCGGTGCGCGGTCGCCATCGAAAGAACGTGCCGGACGGTCGTCGCGGCGTGGGCTGTCGAACGAACGTCGTGGACCACGGTCATCGCCACCACGAGCTGGACGGTCAGAACCAAAGTCGCGGCGTGGAGCCCCGGCAGAACCGTGGCGTGGCTTGCGACCTTCTGGAGACCAGTCGCGGCCGCGGTCTTCACGACCACCGCTCATCTCACGGTCGCTGGTGCGACCAGCCGAAGGGCGTGAGTCGCGAGCCGGACGTGCGTCCGAACCCTTTTCAAAGAATGCTGGGCGTTTGCCCTTAGGTGCTGCAGCGCGAGCGTTCTTACCCGGGCGTGCGTTTTTACCGCCAAAATTTGGCATGATTTTCCTCTTCAGTTTTCGTAATGTGCGCTTTGTAGGGAGTAGCTACTTAGCGCTATGGGTTAGTTGAAAGCGCTATACCCACACACGAGAACTGCGTTCGCAATACGGCGAACTCTCAAACGAAGGAAGACTGGCGTCACTCGGTGACGCTGCATACAACTACTGTCGCAAAGTCTGCGACTCCTTCAAGGTTACATGTAACGAAACGATAAAGATAGACCCAATATCTGCCAATAAATAAAATCAAATCTCTATAACTATTCGTAGTTACAACTTTTTCGGGGGACAAAGTGAAAAAACTCAACGGCAAAACCATAGCTCGCATCGTTTTATCTATAGCGACAGTCGTCTCATTGATCATCAGCATTCAGCTCGCAAACTTCGAGTTCTCCGATGCAGTAGTTGCATTCTTAATAACCGGATTTCTCCTGTTGGCAACCACTATTGCCTTTAGCCCTAACCCGGGAAAATCAGAGAATTCGGTGGGAAAAAGAATGAAGCGCGGCACTCCAGTTTTGGTGGTTGGCGCGTTTTTTGGAATCATCAGCCTGTTTTTGATCCTCGACTCCGCCTCAGGAAAATATTCGGGTTCCGGAGGAATGGGTGGCTTGGTTGACTTGGTCTACCTCGCAGTCGTTGGCCCAGTAGCCGCCATATTCCTAATCGTTGGCCTAGCCATGCGATTAAGTGACACTGACTCAAAGTAAATATTCGTCTGTACATTTTTTAGGGGGACAAAGTGAAAGAACTTAGCAAAACAGCACGCGTTTTCCGCAGCCTAGCAATCGCCGGGTGGATCCTGACCGCCATATTCCTTCTTTTCTCTATTGGGGTTCCGCACGCAGGCAATCTCGGCGACGTCGAAGGTGCCATCCTCCCAGCTATTGCTCTCCTCGTCGCGTTTATCTCTAGCGTGACCTACCTATTTCTCAGAGGCGCACGAAAAGCAGGCTACTTACTTTTGTGCGCCCCCTTTCTTATTGCAGCCATCATTGCCAAAGTCGTCTACTAAGGAGCGAAAAATGAACCAAAAGACCTGGATTTACATCACCCTCGGCGCATTCCTGCTCTCACTTCTTGAGCAACAGCTCATCTGGTACGGCATCGGCCCACTCAGCGGCTTCGGCGCGCTAGTGCTAACCGGCATGTTCGCTGCTCTCACATTCGTCGTCTTGGTAATTCAGGTGATCGTCTACCTGGTTTCAAGGCGTCGCAAAAAGTAAAAAAGTCACCCCGCACTAATAATCTGTCCCTCTAAGTATTTGAGGGGTTCAGTTGTTCGATAAATTGGGGTTCACTTTTAGAAGTGCCACTCTCGCGCTTTTATTGGCCAATGCCGGTCTGTCGATTTTGCACATCATGGCTACTGCTTGGTGTTCGGCTAGCGGCAAGTACTACGGTTACTTCGTCGACGACGAGAACACTCTGCATAGCTGCGCTTGGGAACTGCCGGCTCGCCCCTACCTCCACTACGTCTACATCATCCTCGTGGCCCTGAGCGTTTCTGGGCTGATCAGCGACTACGTTCGAACCCGCGACGAATGGCAAACCTATAAAGAAGTGAACCTTAGCCGAATCACTTTTGTGATCAGCTTCATGCTCATGAATGAGCTTCTGCAAGCCGTGGCAAACGTCGAAGACATCAAATACGCTTTCGGTTTCGAAAACTTCTTCTTCGTAAACCTTTGGTATTTGTTCCCTGTTGCAGCGATTCTGCTGATAATTTCCAGCTGGTCAATCGTGAAAAAGGTTGAACTCATCTTCACGCTCAACAAACGTAAGCGCTAGGAAACGATTCCGCGAACCTTTAGCTCTGCAAACAAATCTGCGTCTGAAGGCTCAACCAGGAACACGCCATCCTCGAACTGAATCACAGGGATGTTCTTGCGGCCGGCAATAGCCTCAGCCTCGGCGGTGTATTCCGCAGACTCTTCCACGTTCTTCTCAACATACTGAACACCCAGGGTGTCCATTAGTTTCTTCGAACGACGGCAGTCTGAACACCAGTCGGCACCGTAATAAGTTACTGAAGACATTTAGTTTCCTTTCAAAAGCGAAGACTCTGGAATCGTTAACACGCCATCCTGAAATGTAATTCCATCAAGCGACAAAATCACGCAATCAACATCAGCATCGATCACGCGATTACCAATTCCAACTACGAAACCAACGCCAGCAGCTCTAGCAGCTTCGACTCCTGCCACTGCGTCTTCAAATACGACGCAATCAACAGGCGCTAAACCAAGACGCGCTGCGCCCATTTGGTAGGGATCAGGATGAGGTTTTCCGTGAGCCACATCGTCGCCCGAAACTAGAGACTTAGGAACCGGTAACCCAGCTGCCGACACTCGCGCTAACCCCAATGCCCGGTTAGCCGAGGTGCAAATCGTCCAAGACCCATCAGGCAAAGAGGACAACAAAGCTAAAGACCCTGGCATAGCAATCGTGGAACCGGCAGTCTCCAACTCCAAAGCGTTAATGTAATCATTTGCCTCGGAGAACTTCTCAGCTGGAGCCCACATACGAACCATGTCTTCTGCGCGAACACCAGCAGTGCCCTGAGCATCCCAATCCAGCCCAGGTGAATAAACATCACACCATTTGGACCAGGCATCAATCGCCGCTTGGTGAGAATCCACTAAGACACCGTCGTTGTCGAACAACAAACCACGCACGACCAATTTTTTACCAAGTGGCTTCGAATTTACGTTTTTGTTAAATTTCGTAAGCAACTTCTTTTCTAGTTTGGTGTCGTCGGGAAGGATTCGATTTCCGACTATTTTTCTGATCCCGAGCAATTCAGGTTTTAACGGTTTGGCTTCTAATGAGTCGCCTTTGTCAATTGACCCAGTGAACAGGGCTACGAATTCAGATTCGACACCATGTCGTCGAAGCCATTTCCGAAAACGCCTGTTCTCAACTAGCCCTATTGCCGAAAGTTCGCTTCCATAGGCCCCAACTCCAGCGAGAAGGGTTTCTTGATTTCCCGTGTCATGGTTTTTGGTTCGAATTACCAGTCCAAAAACTCGTTCAGAGTTTGAAAAGAAACTCTTATCATCTCCGTCCCAGACAAGAGCATCAACTTGATCTTTCACATAAAGATCAGAATTCTTCATTCGAATTGTGAAATTATTCTTCGGAAATCTACGGTGGAGTCTCGCCAGAAAATCTTTGCTTACCGGGTTATTTTTGCCGCCACCAATTGTTACCAAGTCTCCAAGGTGTTCGTGGTCTTTTGATTTGTGAAGATGAGAGAAAACCACAGGCACGGCCTTGGAACGAAGTCCGTATGCAGAAGCCATTGATTGAGAAATCTTAGCTACCGCTCTCACGTTTCCGATGTCGGTCTGAAGAACTCTACTGCCAGGATATGAGGCAACCACAATCAATGGGGTCGCTTTCTGGATTCCTCGAACGAAATCCCAAATCCTAAACTTTTGCCCCCAAACAACCCGAGCATTGAAATATACAAAGACCAGCCATAAAACAAATCCGAGAACTAGGCCTTCTACGAGGTAAAAAGTCAGGTCATGAATCAACGCAAAACCGAAATCTGCCCAAGCGTTTGAAGCGTTTGAGTGACATTCTCCGTGGACGATGTTTGCTATGACATCAGGGCAGTCGTTCAGATTAATCACCATCAACTCTGTTGCGCGAGGTAATTACCAAATAGGTCGCAACCTCAACCAGCACAAGCAACAAGAACGCTGGGATCATCTGGTTGATCCACCAGTCGGCGGTTACCGCCAGTGGGGTTGACTTGTTGCAATTACCCATGCCGTCGCAGTATTGGTTCGCCAAACTGCTCACAGCGCCGGTTCCAAGTACAAAGGACATGATTGAAACCACGCCTGCGAAAACCACCGACAGAACATAGTTCAAGGTCACAGCGCCAGCAGCACCTACGACTCGAGGAGCGCGAACCACAGGCTTGGCTAACTTAGCTTTGGCAGCGAAACGTGTTCCGAAGACTATGGAAGTGCCAACCAGTAAAAGGATCACAAACCAGGTCCAGGTTTGAAGGGTAGTTCGCTGAGCATCGAATACGGCAATACCGATAATCAC
>JALQVK010000031.1 GCA_023260375.1 Rhodoluna sp.
CCTAATCGTTGCCCTCCTAACTTTGGCGACCGTCCCAGCAAACGCGACCGACAATTCTTGGATTACAGCCCCATCGCTGAGCTCCATCAGCATGACCGGTGGCGGTGTTACCGGTGGCGGTTCTGCATACACATTCTCGTCTCAGGCATCCGATGCCGTAGTTCACTACACGGGAGGAACTGGTCAGGCTGGCAAGTTTGCCCAGGTGACCTTCTTCGACTTCACCGGCGGGGTTGGCCTGGAGTTGCAATCAGGACTAGCTGGCGTTTCGTCCACTGCCTGTGATCACCAAACCCTAGGTGGGAATAGTCACACCTGTTTCTTCCAAATGGACGAAAGTGCTAAGGCTTCCTTTCGAATCACCTTCAGCAACGCAAACGCCTCGGCACATTTCAAGCTAAAGGTTTTGGCAGGACCAAACATCTCTGAGTCTTCCGACGCACTTATCAGCTTTGCCACCCCAACTAACAAGATTTCAGCCGTTTTCAAGAACGTGAGAGGAATCGCTGGTGGTCCTGGTGTCGTGCAATTTAGGGTAACCGATCACGGCAAAGCTTCAGCAGGCGTCAAGGTTCGTTTATCTTTCAAAGGTGTTGGGGAGAACCTTTCAGCCGTCAACTCGGTATCCGACAACCACGGTTTGGTTACCGTCTACCTAACCAACCTGAAATTCTTTCGAGGCTCGGCGAAAGTTAAGGCCAGCGTGGTTGGTGGAAGTGCCAGTGCTACCAGTTACATCTGGTGGTACAAGGTCAAATTCCTTAGTTAGCCTTTGCGGTCGAGTAAATTACGAAACCACCGGCCGGAACCGAAAGGGTGATGGAGTTTTTAGAAACCGTCACCTTAGACCCGTTGGTGTAGTCGAAGTAAGAGCCCTTGAAAGAACTTCCAGTGGCAATTGTGGTCTTGGCCTTGGTTGAACTCAGGTTGATGGCAACCACAACTTTGCTTGAGCCTTTGCGACGGCTGTAGGTGATCACCTTGTCGTTGGTGCCGTCGTACTGGACAATCGGCCCTCCCGCACTACCGTTCCAGAGTGCGGGGTTCTTAGTCTTTAGAGCAATCAGTTTGGTGTAAAAACTGGTCATTGAAGACGAACTCAGCCAGTTGATTTCGTCTTTTTCGAAAAACTGAAGGCGACGGTTGAAACCGACTTCTTGCCCTGAGTAAATCAGAGGCATGCCTGGCACCGTGAAATAGAGTGCCGAGAATCGTTTTACAAATCCTGGGAGTCGCTCGTATTCAGTGCCGTTCCAAGAGTTCTGGTCGTGGTTGGTAATGAAGGTCATTGGAAAAGTTCCATTCGTGTAGTTCGACGAAAGGCTGTCCAAAGTTCCACCTAAATACCAAGCAGCCGGAGCATTTGAGTTTGCAAGGTTATTCATCTGACTAAGAAGATTCCATGCGTAGTTTCCATTGAACGCAGATTCGAGTTCATCAGGGTAACCCTCGCTCTCGGCCAACATGAACATCGGTTTGATTGCCTGCAGTTGAGTCGAAGCTTCTTCCCAGAAAGACGTTGGCACACCGTTGGCGTAGTCGCAGCGGAAACCATCCACGTTAAATTCGGTCACCCAATACTTCATGGCATCGATCATGGCGGCTCGCATGTTGGCGTTCGAGTAGTTAAGGTCTGCCACATCTAACCAGTCGCGGTTCGGCGGTTGAATCACGCCATTGATTTGGGTGTACCAGTCTCGGTGCGAGGCCATCCAGACGTTATCCCAGCCGGTGTGGTTGGCAACCCAGTCCAGGATTACCTTGAAACCTGAAGCGTGCGCGGCATTGATGAGCGCCTTGAAATCGGCATCAGTTCCCATGTCGGGGTTGACTGCCTTGTAGTCGTTTACGGCATAAGGAGAACCGAGAGAACCGTTGCGATGGGTAGTCGAGATCGGGTGAATCGGCATGAACCACAAAACCTTCACACCCAATTTCTTGAGCCTTGGAAGATGCTTTTGAAAAGCCTTGAATGTGCCTTCGCTCGAGTAAGCGCGGATGTTTACCTCGTAGATGCTGGCGTTTTTTGCCCAGCTAGGAAGGGCGCGGCTCGAAGTGGCTTGGGCGGGTAGAACCGAAGCGGCTCCAAGGCCAAAAACTGACAGGACAAGAACTAGCCAAATCGACAAGATTTTTCTCATAACTCAGGCTAACTGGCTAAATCTGACGCGTTAAGGGGAAAAGCAGACCGATACCCTATTGAGATAACCGATTAGTTTTCAAGCGAGGGTCGAAATAACAAACTAGGACGACGACCGAGACATAAACGGCCTGACTTACTGCCACCACGCGCTCCCAAACCCCGACATACATGTTGGTTGGGTCGGTCCAGGTGCTGAGGAACCAGAGCGCTAGGGCAGTCTGCAGAGTGGTTCCAATAATGGTTGCGGTCGGACGAATAATCCAGGGAGCGTCTTTTCGAACACGCATCGCCAAGAGCGGCCACCCAGCGGATAGCGCAAAGGAAGAAATGGCGAAGATTCGATGCATAAGGGAGTATCCGACCAAAGGGGTTGGAAAGATTGTGAGACCAAAAGTGCAAATTGCCGAGATGAAAAGCGCAACACGACCGGGAAAACCCAGGGTTCTGGCATAGATCGCTGCAATCAGAGTCAGGATTCCGCCGAAGACAAAGAATGAAGACATGATCCACTTGACCGGGGATTCGTTCGCAGCCAGGTCACTGATTGTTTGCCTTATTGGGTCATAACCCGGCCACATCGAACCAGCAATAGTCCAGCCGAGTGCCGACTGAATTGGGCCGATGATTGCCGCAACCACTGCAATGCGTGCGATAGGTTTCATGTCAGCACTCCTTCTGATTGATACTGTCATAGTAAGTCGAAAGGGAAAACATGACCGAACTAGAACTTATTCAACTTTGGAACAAAAGTCGCAATCAACTGATTTTTGCTCAGCTTGCTCCGACCTTCCTGCTGATAACCACCGCAGGACTAATTGGTGAAATCAAGGGCTCTGGCTCTTTCGCAACCTACGCAGTTTTGGGTATTTTATTGGCATCAGGGATTTTAGGTGCCCTAGTGGAGTTTTCAGCGGCTCACGAAGCGCAAGCAGTTGCCGCGGATTTGAAGTTGCTCGGCACCAAAAGTCAACTTGGTCAAACCATAATCAAGGTCTCCCCTTGGCTTCATGTCGCAAAGTATTTGACCCCGGTAATCTTCGTGGTTATTTTCATCACCCTGTTTTTGGCTTTGATCTAGTTGAGAAAACCACTCTTTTGGATTTATCTCGCCCTTGCCGGTGCAGGGCTTATAAGCGCTTGGGTTCTAAATGGCTTGGCGGTCATGAACGGGCAGGACTACGGAACTGCCTGGACTGCCACAGCGGTTGACCTAGTGCTCACCTACGACCTCGGGATCGTTGCGATTGCCGGGGTTATTTTCATGTTCGTCGAAGGTAAACGAATTGGAATGACAAGAGTTTGGGTTTTGGTGTTGCTTTCGGGCATAACCGCGATGGCTTTTGTATTTCCTCTATTCCTAGCACTTCGCGAAAGACATATTGAGAAAAGCGGATCATGAACTTCAAAGGAAAAACTGCGGTAGTAACCGGAGCCAGTTCGGGCATTGGACTTGGTTACGCCCAGGAACTAGCAGCTCGTGGCGCGAACCTAGTTTTGGTAGCCAGAAGCAAGGCGCAACTTGAGAAAATTGCAGCAGAAATCCAAACCAAAAACTCTGTTAACGTTCAAGTTATTGCCCAAGATCTGTCAACTCCCGAATCCGGCCAGAAGCTGCTCGACGCACTCAATGACCTGAAAATCAGTCCAGATATTCTGATTAACAATGCAGGATTTGGAACCAACAACCGAGTCTCTAAAGAAAATCGCGAAAAGATTCGCCAGGAAATCACATTAAATGTGGTCACTTTGGTCGACCTAACTGCAGGAGTTTTACCAGGCATGTTGGATCGAGACTTCGGTGTGATTATTAACATCGGAAGCACCGCTTCGTTCCAACCGGTGCCAGGAATGGCTGTTTACGCGGCAACTAAGGCTTTCGTTCGGTCATTCACTTCAGCGCTATGGGGTGAAGTTCGTGGAACGAACGTCCGGGTGCTAACAGTAAATCCAGGTGCAACCTCAACAGAGTTCTTCAATGTAGCCGAAGCTAAACCAGCCGGAGCACTTGCGCCAGTCAGTGAAGTGATTTCTGCGACCTTCAAAGCCTTGGAGCGCAAGAATTCTTCTCCCTCAATTGTTGTTGGCGGTCAGAACGCCTTCATGGCGGGATTCACTAGATTTGTGCCAACCAAAGCGGTCATCAACATCGCCGCGAAACTCTTCCTTCACTAGTCAAGAAGGTCTAAGGTCAAGATATGCCCCAAGGTTATTCGCTGATCAAGACTCAAAGGCTGGACCTCTATTGCCTAACGTCTGAAGAACTTTTTGGCCTTGATGGCAAGACCGATGTTTTCGAAGCAAGAACATTCGAAAACCCTCATGGGATTTTGACTCAAGAGAACCTGCCGAGAGTTAATCGAGTGCAAGATGTTCAGACGAACCCAGACAACATCAGATGGTATTACCGGGCGATTGTCGACCGAGAGCGAAACATAGTTGTCGGAAGTGTTTCGTTCCATGGAGCTCCCGATGAACGCGGAATGGTCGAAATTGGTATCGGTATCGCGCAGCAAGAGCAGGGCAACGGATTCGCCAGTGAAGCGCTATTCGGCATGTGGAATTGGGCAGCGGCTCAGGCCAATGTCAAATATCTGCGCTACACAGTGAGTCCCCAAAATGCATCTTCGATGGCAATCATCAAAAAGTTTGATTTCCCTCAAATTGGAGAGCAGATTGATGAAGAGGACGGCTTGGAACTCATCTTCGAAACCAGTGTTGAGGACTATCTAGACTGGCTCTAATGGAACCAAAAATCACGCAGCACCTCTCTTCAAACCTGGCCAACTGGAACAAGAAATCACCAATAGTGATTTTGCTGCACGGATATGGCTCGAACATGCGTGACCTGCCGAGCATCATGGGGTTTCTGCCTGGGCTACCTTGGATATCTCTTCAAGCTCCACTCGATGCTGGTAACGGAGGATACTGTTGGGCAAATCGCCAAGTTCCCAGCAACCCGGCAGCTGCGGATGTTGAGGCTGGAACAATTCGAATCTGGGACTGGATCGACGCTAACCTTCCGGCAGAAGCACCAATAATTGTGATTGGTTTCTCCCAAGGTGGCTTGATGGCGACCCAAATGTTGCGAACG
>JALQVK010000157.1 GCA_023260375.1 Rhodoluna sp.
AATGTCCTGACGGACACACAACAGAATCTTTAGTTTCTTCTGACACCACAGCGATTAGGTGCAGTTGTGGCCAGGAAGTTACCGTTGAGGTTCTAGAAGTAGACCAGGACCGCGAGCGCGTATCGCTCTCGCTAAAGGCTACTCAGGAAGACCCATGGCAGGTATTCGCTCGCACCCACGCAATCGGACAGTACGCTCCAGGTAAGGTCACCAAGTTGGTTCCTTTCGGCGCATTCGTTCGCGTAGCCGATGGTATCGAGGGTCTAGTTCACATCAGCGAGCTATCAGCTAAGCACATTGAGCTAGCTGAGCAGGTTGTTTCGGTGAACCAGGACGTATTCGTAAAGGTAATCGACATCGACCTAGAGCGTCGCCGCATTTCGCTATCGCTAAAGCAGGCTAACGAAGAGGTTGACCCTGAGGGCACCGAATTCAACCCAGCCCTTTACGGTATGGCTGCAGACTACGACGATGCTGGTCAGTACAAGTACCCAGAAGGTTTCGACTCAACCACCAACGAGTGGAAGCCTGGTTACGAGGAAGCTCGCGCCAAGTGGGAGAAGGAATACGCCGAAGCTCACGCCCGTTGGGAAGAGCACAAGCGTCAGGTTAAGGCTGCTAACGAGCTAGCTGCAACCCTTCCAGACACCGCTCCTGCTGGCGACAGCAACGCAAGCTACTCAAGTGAAGCTAACGCCGATGCAGGTACCCTTGCTGCCGACGAGTCGCTAGCGGCTCTTCGCGACAAGCTAAAGAGTGCCGAGTAACATCGTCATCAACTTTGGGCCGATCCGTAAATTGGGTCGGCCCAAAGTCTTTAACTAGGCTGGTCTTATGTTTTTAGTTGGGCTCACCGGTGGCATTGCTGCCGGCAAAAGCACAGTGGCAGACCTTTGGCAGTCGCTTGGTGCCTCGATAATTGATGCCGATGAACTTGCCCGTGAGGTAGTTCAGCCTGGTTCAGAGGGGCTCGAGCAAATTGTTGAAACATTCGGCCAGGGCGTTTTGAATGCAGACCAATCACTAAACCGCACCGCACTTGCCGAGATAGTCTTTTCAGACTTTGGAAAGCGCAAGCAGCTGGAGTCAATCACCCATCCTCTAATAAGAGAACTTGCTAAACAACGACTCGGGTCTGCGAAGACGGAAATCGTCGTCTATGTAATTCCGCTTTTGGTCGAAAGCGCTTCAGAGTTACCGTTTGACTTTGTGGTGACGGTGGAAGCGCCGACGGGCGATCAGCTCAAAAGAATGATTGAGAATCGCGGCATGACTGAAACCGAATCCTTGGCGAGAATCAACTCGCAGGCAAGCGCAGCGCAGCGCGCCAACGTATCAGACCGGATCCTTAGTTCCAATCAGTCACTTGCATTGCTACTCAAAGACGCCACGGTCCTTTTCAGAGAAATTGAATCCTTAGCTAAGAAAAAGGCGCAGGAAAATGTCGGTTGAAGCCAAACGTCAGGTTTTTCCATTTCAGGTAATTAGCGATTACAAGCCATCGGGGGATCAGCCAACCGCTATCGCAGAGCTAGCAGCCCGTTTAAACGCAGGAGAAAAGGACGTGGTTCTGCTCGGTGCAACCGGTACCGGAAAGTCCGCCACCACGGCCTGGCTGATTGAGCAAGTGCAACGCCCAACTTTGGTGCTAGCCCACAACAAGACTCTTGCTGCGCAACTTGTGAATGAGTTCCGCGAGTTACTGCCTAACAACGCCGTTGAATACTTCGTCAGTTACTACGACTACTACCAGCCTGAAGCCTACGTTCCACAGACCGATACCTTTATCGAAAAGGACTCTTCAATTAACGAAGAGGTCGAACGCCTTCGTTACAAGGCAACAATGAGCCTGCTGTCGAGGCGGGATGTCGTCGTGGTCTCGACTGTCTCATGCATCTATGGTCTTGGTGCACCGGCCGAATACCTGAACCAATCGGTTTCGCTTCAGGTTGGTGACCGAATCGATCGCGACGACCTGATTCGAAAGTTTGTTGATCTTCAGTACAAAAGAAATGATTTCGATTTCTCGCGGGGGAATTTCCGTGTCAAGGGTGACACTGTTGAGATCATTCCGGTCTATGACGAACTAGCCACAAGGATTGAATTTTTCGGAGACGAAATTGAGGCAATTTATTCACTTTCCGCATTGACCGGCGAAATTGTCTCGACAATCCCTCACGTGGCTATTTTCCCTGCGAGTTATTATGTTGCACCACCGGAACAAATGGGTCGCGCAATAGAGGCTATCGAGGACGAACTAACCGCTCGTCTAAAAGAACTTGAGGGACAAGGAAAGCTGCTCGAAGCCCAGCGTCTCAAAATGCGAACAACTTTCGACCTTGAAATGATTCGCGAGTTAGGTTTCTGCTCTGGCATCGAAAATTACTCAAGACACATCGATGGTCGTGAACCAGGTAGTGCACCAAGTTGTTTGCTTGACTTCTTCCCTGAGGATTTCCTAATGGTTATCGATGAGTCGCACGTAACTGTGCCTCAAATTGGGGCCATGTATGAGGGCGACTCGAGTCGCAAGCGCACACTAGTTGAACACGGCTTCCGGTTACCTTCGGCATTAGATAACCGCCCGCTCAAGTTCTCCGAGTTTGAAGAGCGAGTAGGACAAACGGTCTATCTATCTGCTACCCCCGGCAAGTACGAGCTTGCGCGTGGTGACGGGTTTGTGGAGCAGATAATTCGACCAACGGGTTTGGTTGATCCAAAGATTGTGGTCAAGCCAATTAATGGGCAAGTTGATGACCTACTCGAGGAGATTCGAATTCGCGCTTCAAAGGATGAGCGTGTTCTAGTTACTACCCTTACTAAAAAGATGGCGGAAGATTTAACCGAATTCTTCACAGAGGCAGGTGTTCGGGTTCGTTACCTTCACAGTGATGTAGACACACTTCGACGAGTGGAACTACTCACCGAACTACGAGCTGGCATCTACGACGTACTGGTAGGTATCAATCTTCTTCGTGAGGGTCTCGACCTTCCAGAAGTATCTTTGGTGGCAATCTTGGATGCCGACAAGCAAGGATTCTTGCGTTCGGCAACCTCGCTAATTCAGACCATCGGCCGAGCAGCTCGAAATGTGAACGGTGAAGTTCACATGTATGCCGATAAGCTAACTCCGGCCATGGAGCAAGCAATCGATGAAACTGATCGACGAAGGGCAAAACAGGTTGCCTACAACACACTGAACGGTGTTGACCCGCAGCCATTGCGGAAGAAGATTGCTGACCTCACTGATCAAATACATCGAGAAGAAGTCGATACAGCAACACTGGTTGAGTCACTCAGAGCCGGTAAGAGTAAGGGCAAGGCTAGAAACGGTAAGACCAAGGACGTTGACGAGCTCGTAAACACGGTACTCGAACTAGAGGCAGAGATGCGTCAAGCCGCTGCTGAATTGCAGTTCGAATTGGCCGCACGTCTGCGGGATGAAGTTTCTGATTTGAAACGAGTCCTACGCGACTTCGATACTCACGCCTGAGAATTAGACTTCTAGGGTGAGTCAACTCAATTCAGACAACAAGCTGCACGTAAAAGGTGCGAGAGTACACAACCTCAAGAACATTGATCTGGAGATTCCTCGCGACTCGCTTGTCGTCTTTACTGGCTTGAGTGGCTCCGGTAAATCATCGCTAGCATTTGACACGATTTTCGCCGAGGGACAGCGACGTTATGTGGAGTCACTTTCTGCTTACGCAAGACAGTTTCTCGGCCAGGTTGATCGTCCGGATGTAGATTTCATCGAAGGGCTTTCACCGGCTGTTTCGATTGACCAGAAGTCAACCAATCGCAATCCTCGCTCAACAGTTGGAACAATCACCGAGATTCACGACTATTTGAGATTGCTTTGGGCTCGAATCGGAGTTCCACACTGCGCAGAGTGTGGCGAGAAAATCGTGAAGCAGACTCCCCAGCAAATCGTTGACCAACTCTTGGAGCTTCCTGATGGAACTCGCTTCCAGATCCTGGCGCCGATTGTTACTCAGAAAAAAGGCGAGTTCGTCGACCTGTTTTCTTCACTTACCAGCCAGGGATTCTCTCGTGTAACTGTCGATGGTGAAACCATTCAGCTTGCCGATGCAAAACCCCTAAAGAAAACCTTCAAACACGACATTTCGGTGGTAGTCGATCGCTTGGTCGCAAAATCCGACATCATTCAACGCCTGACCGATTCTGTTGAAACAGCTTTGAAACTTGCCGGTGGCCGCCTCATTCTCGATTTGGTTGACCTGAAAGGCAATGAATCCAAGCGTATTTTCAGCGAAAAGATGTCTTGCCCCAACGAGCATGAACTTACTCTGACCGAAATTGAACCTCGAACCTTTTCATTCAACGCACCGTTTGGTGCTTGCCCCGCTTGTAGCGGGCTTGGAACGAAAATGGCGGTTGAGCCAGAACTCGTAATTGGCGACCCTAGTGCAAGCATTAACGAAGGTGTATTGCTTCCTTGGTCTACGCCTGGAAAGGGTCTCTACGGCTTCTTTACACGCATTCTAACCAGCCTTGCCGAGGAACTTGAATTTTCGCTAGATGCGCCTTGGAACACCCTTAGCGAAGACGTTCGTGAAGCGGTCCTTTACGGCAATAACTTCGACGTAAAGGTCAAGTGGAAGAACAAGTACGGCCGTGAACTTCGTTATACATCTGGATTCGAGGGAGTGCTTACTTACATCGAACGCAAGTGGCTTGAAAGTGAAAATGATTTCCAACGTGGCCGCTGGTCTGGATTCCTTCGTGAGATCCCTTGCGTAGCTTGCGGCGGTTCCCGACTAAAGCCAGAAGTCTTGGCAGTGAAGGTTCACGGTAGTTCGATTGCCGACGTGGCATCCCTAAGCCTGCGTGATTGCAGTGAATTCTTCACCAATCTGAAATTGGATGAGCGTGAAGCCAAGATTGCAGCCCAGGTTCTTCGCGAAATTCAAGCTCGACTGGTCTTCTTACTCAACGTGGGGCTTGACTACCTGAGTCTTGAACGCGCAGCCGGAACACTGAGTGGTGGAGAGGCCCAACGAATCCGTTTGGCAACCCAAATTGGTTCGGGGCTCACAGGAGTTCTCTATGTTCTGGATGAGCCATCGATTGGCCTCCACCAGCGCGACAATCGACGCCTTATCGAAACTCTCATCAAATTACGTGACCTCGGCAACACTCTAGTTGTTGTAGAACACGATGAGGACACCATTCGAGCCTCAGACTGGGTTGTCGACATCGGTCCAGGTGCTGGCGTTCACGGCGGTGAAGTTGTTCACTCAGGAACCTACAAAGAGATTCTTGCAAATATGGAATCTGTCACCGGTGCATACCTTTCAGGTCGCAAGAAGATTGAGCTTCCAAAGTCTCGTCGAAAAATAGACCCTAAACGCACGTTGAAGGTTTTCGGAGCAAGAGAGAACAACCTTCGAAATGTTGATGCTGAGTTTCCTCTTGGTGTCTTGACGGCCGTTACCGGTGTGAGTGGCTCTGGCAAATCTTCGCTGGTCAATGACATTCTCTACCAAGTGCTTGCAAACGGTCTCAACGGCGCCAAAGGTGTTCCTGGTAAACACACTCGCATCGAGGGGTTGGAACACCTAGATAAGGTCGTCCACGTAGACCAAGCTCCAATCGGTAGAACGCCACGTTCCAACCCAGCTACCTACACCGGTGTCTTCGACCACATCCGAAAGTTGTTTGCAGAGACCACCGAGGCGAAAGTGCGCGGTTACCAACAGGGTCGTTTCTCATTCAATGTAAAGGGTGGACGTTGCGAAGCATGTAGTGGCGATGGAACTCTTCGTATTGAAATGAACTTCCTCCCAGACGTTTATGTAGCCTGTGAAGTTTGTCACGGTGAACGCTATAACCGTGAAACTCTTCAGGTTCGCTACAAGGGCAAAAACATCTCCGAAGTTCTAGAAATGCCAATAGCCGAGGCTGCCGAGTTCTTCGCTCCAGTGTCTGCAATCGCTAGGTATTTAGATACCCTCGTCTCGGTAGGACTCGGCTATGTTCGTCTAGGGCAATCCGCAACTACTCTGTCTGGGGGCGAGGCGCAACGTGTCAAGCTCGCTACCGAACTTCAGAAGCGCAGCAACGGAAGGTCAATCTACGTCCTGGACGAACCAACCACCGGCCTTCATTTCGAAGACACACGAAAACTATTAGAGGTATTGAATAGTTTGGTCGACAAGGGAAACACCGTGATTGTGATTGAACACAATTTGGATGTCATCAAATGCGCTGACTGGCTAATTGACATGGGTCCTGAAGGTGGCGCGGGTGGTGGATTGGTAATCGCCGAAGGAACCCCTGAACAGGTTTCCAAGATTTCTAAGAGCTTTACCGGCGGGTTCCTGAAGGAAATCCTATAACCAACATGACCGCAACTAGAGGCTGGTTTCCAAACACCGAATCAATTCCGGTCGATCCAGGGGTTTATCGATGGTACGACGAGAATGACCGAATCCTTTATGTTGGTAAAGCCAAAAACCTCAGAGCGCGCCTCACAAGTTACTTCGCCAAGCCAGAAACCCTGCATGAGCGAACTCGACGCATGGTACAAACCGCGGTTCGAATCGACTGGACAATCGTCAAGACGGAATTCGAGGCGCTTCAACTCGAATTCACGTGGATCAAACAGTTCAATCCACCGTTCAACGTTCAATTTCGAGATGACAAGTCTTACCCTTACCTAGCGATTTCGTTTGAGGAAGAGTTCCCTAGAGTTTTTTCAACAAGAACTCGTAAGCCTGGGAAAACTAAATATTTTGGGCCATACACCCAAGCCTGGGCCATTCGTGAAACCATTGATGGTCTTTTGAGGGTCTTCCCAATGCGTAGCTGCGGTAAGTCAACCTTTGACGCCGCAAAGCGAAGTAAGCGTCCGTGCCTACTTGCCGAGATTGGTAAGTGCTCAGCACCTTGCGTAGGCCGCATTTCTCCGGAAGATCATCGAGAGCTATCGTCAAGGTTTTCTTCGTTCGTAAGTGGTTCAGATACCTCATACGTAGCAACGCTTCGCCAGAGAATGGCTGAAGCATCTGAAGCCCAACAGTACGAGTTGGCAGCAAAATTCCGTGATCAAATCGGTGCTCTTGAGGCAGTTAGCGCAAAGAGCGCGGTCGTATTTGAAGACAATACTTCGGCTGATGTTTTCGCTTTCGCGATGGATGGCTACACAGCCGCCGTGAATATGTTCAAGGTACGAGATGGTCGAATCCGCGGCGCCAAGGGCTGGGTAGTCGATCTGGAACTTGAGCGAACCCTGCCTGAGATTATTGAATACACGCTTCAAAATAGTTACTCAGCCGAAGACGATGATTTCCCTCGTGAGGTAATTGTTCAAGAGCTTCCTATGGATGTGAAGGAAATCGAAAGATGGCTGTCCGAAGTAAAAGGCGCCAAGCTTTCGATTCGAGTTGCCCAGCGCGGCGATAAGAGGTCATTGCTCGAAACGGCACAAACGAATGCGGAACATTCTTTACGAAACGTCAAATTGAAGCGTGCAACTGATTTCACGTCTCGTTCGGTAGCGCTATCAAATCTTCAAGAAGCACTGGGGCTTGAGAAGGCTCCATTGAAGATCGAATGTTTCGACGTTTCACACCTTGCAGGAACAGGCATCGTTGCTTCCAAGGTTGTATTCGTGGATGGCCGTCCACAAAAAGATCTATATCGCCGATACACGTTGGCAACCGCTTCCGACGACACCGATGCCATGAATCAAGTTCTGGCACGAAGATTCAAAAGCATGTTGGAAGACGAATCAAAGCCGGACTTGATCGTTGTTGACGGTGCTGGGCCGCAAGTCTCTGCGGCTGCAAAAGCCGCAAAGTCCTCAGGTGTTGGGAATGTTCCAATCGTTGGTATTGCTAAGCGACTTGAAGAACTTTGGTTGCCTAGTACACCGTTTCCCGTAATTCTTGCGAGAGCTAGCGATGAGCTTTACCTAATTCAGCATCTTCGAGATGAAGCACACCGCTTTGCAATTGGGCACCAACGACTAAAGCGCAAAGCCACCATTGCCTCTCTTCTTGAGGAGATTCCTGGACTTGGTCCAAACCGGGTTCGCCTCTTACTGAAACACTTTGGGTCTGCGGTTCGAGTTCGGCAGGCAACCGTGGATGAATTGAGCGATATCCCCGGTATCGGAAGAACTTTGGCCGAAACCATTAATGAGGCACTAAAGAAATAAGTTCCCTTTTATCTCTCGGCGTGTCGCGCTTACTTATAGACTTTTGGGCAGGAGGGACCAAAGCTATGAGTAGTCACGAACTAATAGTCGTAACGGGTATGTCCGGTGCTGGTCGTTCCACAGTCGGTAACGCTTTGGAAGATCTTGGGTGGTACGTCGTCGACAACCTTCCACCTCAAATGTTGGCTCCGATTTCTGATCTTTTTTCACTGGCAAAAACACCTTTACCGAAACTTGCAGTTGTAATCGATGTGCGCGGCCGCGAATTCTTTGTTGAGTTGCTTGACAGTTTGGCTCAACTTAGAGGTCGTGAAATAAACCTCAGACTAGTTTTCCTTGAAGCCACCGACACTGCTTTGGTGAAGAGATTTGAGAACGTTCGAAGGCCTCACCCGCTACAAGCAGATGGAACACTTCTCGACGGTATCGCCGCGGAGCGCCAGCAACTACTTGCGGTTCGTGAAAGTGCCGACATCATCATCGATACGACGGATTTGAACATCCATCAACTCAGCAATGTAACTTCAGAACACTTCAGTTTCGATCAGGCCAAGAAACTTCGAGTGATCGTGGAATCATTTGGATTCAAATACGGCACACCAACCGATGCTGACCTAATCGCCGATGCCAGGTTTATTCCTAACCCTTTTTGGCAGGAAGAGCTTCGTCCTTTCACAGGAGAGGACCAGGCGGTGAGTGACTACGTGCTAAGCGCCAATGGTGCCCAAGAATTTATTCAAAACTACGTTGCAGCACTTAAGCCAGTGCTCCGAGGCTACGTAAGCGAGAATAAGCGCTATGCAACGATTGCCATTGGTTGCACCGGCGGAAAAGGTGTAGGCCGAGACGAGGGCGCCAAACTGGGCATCGCTGATGTCGAACAACCGCGTGAACTGGGGCCCCAGCGGCATCATCACCATACAATACATAATAATCAAGGTAGACAATCTTAGAATAAGGCTAACATGAGTAGTGGCAAAGGTGGAGGCCCACACTCATAAAATCAAACTAACCAAGGCGGCAATAATGAATTCTCTTCATATTATGTAAAAAATT
>JALQVK010000100.1 GCA_023260375.1 Rhodoluna sp.
GCCTATGGTGGCCGTCACGAAATCACCGACGCGGTGAAAAGCATTCTCGCCAGCCACAAAGATCACAGCATCGACAAATTGGCAGAACTGCTGACCCCTGAACTTATTACCAAGCACCTTTACACCTCTGGTCAACCTGACCCAGACCTGGTCATTCGCACCTCTGGGGAGCAGCGCCTTTCTGGTTTCTTACTCTGGCAGAGCGCCAACTCTGAGTTCTATTTCGAGGAAGCTCTTTGGCCAGATTTCCGCAAAGTTGACTTCCTTAGAGCCATTCGCGCCTTCGAGAAACGCCACCGACGCTTCGGCTCATAAACGTTTTGTAAACAATTGCGGTTCGTAGCGTGTCGCACCGAATGACCAATCTCCCTGAGGTCTAATCTCGCAACAAGAACACCAGCGAGGAGCCCGAGTGCCAAAAAGCAGTGCCACAAGTTCAAAGTCCACCACGAAACTAGAACAGGGCCTGCGCACTTACGTGCTGGACACCTCGGTTCTTCTCGCCGACCCAAAAGCACTGTTCCGCTTCAAGGAACAATCGGTGGTCATTCCGATTGTGGTTATCAATGAGCTTGAGAAAAAGCGTCACGATCCTGAGATCGGCTACTTCGCGCGGCAAGCACTGCGCTCGCTTGACGACCTTCGCGTCGAACACGAGCGACTCGACTTCCCAATCGAAGTGGGCGAGGGTGGAACACTCCGAGTCGAACTAAACCACATCGACCAATCGGTGCTTCCAGTTGGCTTCCAGCTTGGCGACAACGACTCCAGAATCCTGGCAGTCGCCATGAATCTCTCCAACGAGGGAAATGACGTCACAGTGGTTTCCCAAGACCTTCCTTTGCGAGTCAAAGTTGCTTCGCTCGGTATGCGTGCCGAGGAGTACCGAAACAACCTGGCAGTTGACTCTGGCTGGACCGGTCAAGCCGAAATCAAACTAACCTCCGAAGAGATGAACGACCTCTACGAGTACGAAGCGGTAAAGGTTGAAGCCACCAAGGGAATGCCGGTCAACACCGGTCTAGTCATCTCCAGCGACCGCGGTCAGGCACTTGGTCGCCTTTGGAATGACGGTCAGGTTCACCTTGTTCGCGGTGACCGCGACGTCTTTGGAGTTCATGGACGAAGTGCCGAACAGAAGCTCGCCATCGACCTCCTCCTAGACTCCGACGTGGGCATTGTGAGCCTTGGTGGACGCGCTGGAACGGGTAAGTCGGCACTTGCCCTATGTGCCGCTCTAGAAGCTGTCATGGAGCGCAGAGCACATAAGAAGATCATGGTTTTCCGCCCAATCTACGCAGTTGGCGGCCAAGACATCGGCTTCCTCCCAGGTACCGAAGGGGAGAAGATGAACCCTTGGGGTCAGGCAATCTTCGACACCTTAGGCGCACTGGTCTCCAAAGAGGTTGTGAACCATGTGGTTGATCGTGGTATCCTCGAAGTTCTTCCGCTGACTCACATCCGCGGACGCTCGCTTCACGACGCTTTCGTAATCGTCGACGAAGCGCAGTCGCTTGAGCGCAACGTACTTCTAACCGTGCTCAGCCGCATCGGCCAAAACTCGAAGGTGGTTCTCACTCACGACGTTGCCCAGCGCGACAACCTTCGAGTAGGTCGCCACGATGGAATCGCAGCAGTCATCGAAGCGCTCAAGGGTCAGAATCTTTTCGGCCACGTAACCCTGCAGCGCTCCGAGCGTTCGGCCATTGCAGCACTGGTTACCGATCTGCTTGATAATTAGGGAATGACCAATAGACCTGCCATCGAGGCAATGCTTTCCGACTACTTCGACGCCATGCACACCCAAGACATGGAGAAGTTCGATCGAGTCTTCAACGAAAATGTTGTGCTCTACAGCGCCCAAACCGGTGAACTAAACCGCCGACCTTACGACATCTACCGCGATGCAGTTGTGAACCGCGAATCCCCAGAATCCAAGGGCGAAGAACGCAAAGACGAGATTCTTTTCATCGACGAAATGTCAGAAACCGCGGCTCTAGCCAAAGTTCAACTACAGATGTTTGGCGGAGTAATGCAGGACTACCTAAGCCTCATCTTCATCAACGGCAAATGGCAGATCATCTCGAAGATTTGGGAGCGAGTCGGCGATATCGCCTAGCCTGTGGAGAACTTCCCAACCCGTTTTTGCTTTCGCACTAACGTGTTGGGATGTTTCCTTTAATTGGTGTTGCCTTCTTCGCCATCGCCACGATCCCACTGGTAATCATTGACTTTCGTGAGAGACGGCTGCCAAACAAATTAACCATCCCTGGATACCTACTTTCGCTAATTGGTCTGCTTCTAACATTTGAGTGGCAGCGGGTCTTGCTCTCAGTTGGCATAAGTGCAGCACTATTTGGCGTCGGTACGCTCATCTCGCTGCGTGGCTGGATCGGAATGGGCGACGTGAAGCTCTTCACGGGCTTATCTTTGCTACTTGCCTGGTTCGACCCGAAACTGGTTTGGCAGGCCACTCTGTGGTCGTTTGGCATTGCCGCCGGAGTCGTCCTGGTTGGTTTTCTGGTGAAAAAGATGACGGCCCGAAGCACAATTGCGCTTGGGCCGTATCTTTTAGTTGGCTTTTGGGTGGTAGTTACTCAGCCGGCTTGGTCATCGATAGCACATTGAGTGCCTTGTCGAGTTGTTCCATGGTTAGCTTCTCGCCGTCAACATAGCCGAGTTCGATGGTGGCTTCGCGAACCGTGATGCTCTTGGCAACCGCGTGCTTGGCAATCTTCGCTGCTGCTTCGTAACCGATGAACTTGTTCAACGGGGTCACGATACTCGGGCTTGATTCGGCTAGGGCTAGAGCGCGCTCTTCGTTGACTTCAAGACCTTCGATGGTCTTGTCGGCAAGTAGTCGCATGCTGTTGCTCAAGAGTCGGATTGACTCTAGTAGGGCGTTACCCATAACTGGGATGGCCACGTTGAGTTCGAAGTTTCCTGTGGCACCAGCCCAGGCCACGGTTGCGTCGTTTCCTATTACTCGGGCGCAAACCATCATCACGGCTTCAGGGATGACCGGGTTGACCTTGCCAGGCATGATCGATGAGCCTGGCTGAAGGTCTGGGATGTGAAGTTCGCCAAGACCGGCGTTTGGTCCTGAACCCATCCAGCGGAGGTCGTTGTTGATCTTGGTGAGGCTCACGGCAAGCACGCGAAGTGCTCCCATGCCTTCGACCAATGCATCACGAGCACCTTGTGCTTCGAAGTGGTCGCGAGCTTCGGTGATTGGAAGCTTGGTTTCGTCGGCTAGCAGGCGAATAACTTCCTGAGGGAA
>JALQVK010000103.1 GCA_023260375.1 Rhodoluna sp.
GCAGCATTGGAACTAACTCCGCTCCACGAACCTCGCCGATAACTATCCGATCTGGCTTCATTCGAAGCGACTCAACCACCAAGCGTTGCAGGTCTATCGAGCCAGCTCCGTCGGTGTTGGCTTGCCTCGTTTGCAGGGCAACGACATTTGGGATTGAGAGTTCTAGTTCTGAAACGTCTTCAACCGTGACCACTCGCTCTAGTTGAACCAGTTCTAAGAGGGCTCGAAGCAGGGTGGTCTTGCCGCTGCCGGTTCCGCCACAAATGATGAAGTTCGACTTAGCGCTAACCAGTTCTTGAAGGATTGGCACCCAGCGGAGTGGGTTGTCTAACAACGTGGAAAGTTGCTGCCGATTCGATTGGTGCTTGCGAATCGAGACATGGACGCGATTACCAGAGACCGGAAGGGCTAAATGATAGCGAAGCGAACCAACCGCGATGTCGGCAAATGGGCAGGAGTAATCGAGTCTGCGCCTGGCTGAATTAGCCAGGTCCTGGCAAAAACTAAACAGTTCTTCAGAACTTGCAAAAGGATTTGTAATTTGCCGCCATATTCCATGAACGTTGGCAAAAGTGACCTCGTGACCATTGAGTACGAGGTCACTTAGCCCAGAAGTTTGGAGCAGGTCGTCCAAGCGATTTTCAGTCATGAAATGAGACTGCCAGCCTGATTCCTATGGAATTAGGTGCCGGGAAAAGTTGTGGAAAACCCCAGTTAAAAAGGGGGGCGGCAGGCTCTGGGGGAGGGCCTGCCGCCGGCGATACCTGATTGGGGGGAACCGGTATCGCGGTCACCTTAAAGGGACATTTATTACCTTATAACGAACATCGTTACCATTGTGTGATTTTCAGTAAATTAACAGAATTAATCTGGCAGTATGTCCACTAGTGGCAAACAATGGTGTTGGTCACTTTGATACATGGAGTAAGACAACGATGTCCGACAACAAAACATTTGCACCTTCAAGCGCTTTCCAGGCTCAGGCGATTGCCGGAGCAGAACTTTACGCAAAGGCCAAAGCAGACCGTCTCGGTTTTTGGGCCGAACAAGCCAAATCCCTACACTGGCACAAACCTTTCACCGAAGTCCTCGACTGGTCGCATGCTCCGGTTGCCCGTTGGTTCGATGACGGAGAGCTAAACGTTTCCTACAACTGCCTGGACCGCCACGTTGAAGCCGGCCTGGGAGATCGCGTTGCCCTTTACTTTGAGGGCGAGCCTGGCGACCGCCGAGTCATCACCTATTCAGAACTAACTGCCGAGGTCAAGAAGGCTGCGAACGTTTTAATTAACCTCGGTGTGGTCAAAGGCGACCGCGTGGCAATCTACATGCCGATGATTCCTGAAGCCGTGATCACCATGTTGGCTGTGGCTCGCTTGGGAGCAATCCACTCTGTGGTTTTCGGCGGTTTTTCATCCGACGCATTGGCCACCCGAATCAACGACGCCGACGTTCGCGTGGTCGTCACAGCCGATGGAGGCTACCGCAAGGGTAAGGCTTCGGCCTTGAAGCCGGCCGTCGACGAAGCTTTGGCCGATGGCAAGTGCCCAACCGTTGAGCAGGTGCTTGTTGTGAAGCGCACCGGCGAAGACGTGACCTGGACCGAAAAGGACCACTGGTGGCACGATGAAATGGCTAAGGCCGAAACTGAGCACATGGCTCAGGCTTTCCCTTCCGAGCAGGAACTTTTCATCTTGTACACCTCGGGTACGACCGGAGCACCAAAGGGTATTTTGCACACCTCGGGTGGTTACCTAACCCAGGCAACCTACACCCACCGCAACATTTTCGACCTTCACCCCGAGACCGACGTCTACTGGTGTACCGCCGACATCGGCTGGATTACCGGACACTCCTACGTGGTTTATGGGCCGCTAGCGAACGGCGCCTCACAAGTAATCTTTGAAGGAACGCCAGACGCACCGCATCCCGGTCGCTGGTGGGAAATAATCGAGCGTTACAAGGTTTCGATTTTCTACACCGCACCAACCGCAATTCGCTCGTTCATGAAACTAGGACGAGAAATCCCAGACAAGTTCGACCTGTCTTCCCTTCGCGTGCTCGGTTCGGTGGGTGAACCAATCAACCCTGAAGCTTGGCTTTGGTACCGCGACGTCATCGGTGGCGGACACTGCCCAATCGTGGATACCTGGTGGCAAACTGAGACCGGAGCCATCATGGTCTCCCCTCTGCCAGGCGTTACTTCGCTAAAGCCTGGTTCGGCTCAGACCCCAGTGCCAGGCATCGAAATCAAGATCGTCAACGACCAAGGTCAGGAAGTTCCTCGCGGCGAAGCTGGCCTGCTAACCATCACCGAACCTTGGCCTTCGATGCTTCGCGGCATTTGGCGTAACCCAGGTCGTTTCCACGAGGCCTATTGGTCAAACTTCGAAGGCCAATACTTCGCCGGCGACGGCGCCAAATGGGATGAAGATGGCGACCTTTGGTTACTAGGACGCGTCGACGATGTGATGAACGTGTCCGGTCACCGTTTATCGACCGCCGAAATCGAGTCGTCACTGGTTGGTCACCCCTGGGTTGCCGAAGCTGCCGTGGTTGGTGCCAAGGACGAAATCACCGGCCAAGCCGTGGTGGCTTTTGTGATCCTGCGCCTAGATCAGGTGGAGGCAGCCGGCGCTGCCGAAAACATTTCAAAAATTCTGCGTGAGCACGTTTCGAAAGACATTGGACCGATTGCTCGTCCACGTCAGATCATGGTGGTTGCCGAACTGCCAAAGACCCGTTCTGGCAAGATCATGCGTCGACTACTGCGCGATGTGGCCGAAGACCGTCCAATTGGTGACGTCACTACCCTGGCTGATACCAGCGTGATGAGCGTAATTAGCTCGAAGATTGCCGGTGGAGCGAGCGACTAGTTACTTGAATTCAACGATTAGCTCGAGCTCAACTGGTGAGTCAAGTGGAAGTACTGGAACTCCAACCGCGCTTCGCGCGTGCTGACCGGCGTCGCCGAAAACTTCACCGAGAAATTCCGAAGCACCATTGATTACGCCTGGCTGACCCGAAAACTCTGGCACAGAAGAAACGAACCCGACCAACTTCACCACGCGGGTGATTCGGTCGAGGTCGCCGATTACCGACTTCACGGCTGCGAGCGCATTTAGTACTGCCTGACGGGCGTAAGTCTTAGCGTCGTCTGGGTTCACCGTGGCACCAACTTTGCCAGTTTCTGGCAACTTTCCCTCAATAAATGGCAACTGGCCAGAAGTGAAAACTAGGTTCCCCGAAACTACTGCTGGCACATAAGCGGCCACTGGCTTTGCCAGTTCTGGCAGTGGTGAGCCAAGCTCGATTAGGCGGTTTTCGACAACGCTCATTTGGGGTCCCTTTCGTCCAATTCTTAGATGTTACCCGTAGTTTCAGCGAAGGCTACTTCTCAGGGATAGTTCAGTTAATAGAAGGTAACCTAGTACTTATGTCTGAAAGCAATAAGGGCGAGACCGTTTTTAGTCGGATCCTCAAGTTTGTCGGCCTAAACGCCATTGTTGGCCTTTTGGTTCTCGTTTTGATGTCGCCTCTAATCCTGGTTACTGGTGCAGGCAGCGCTGTTGGCATCGCGCTTTTCGATAAACTTCCAGACACACTAAAGCCAGTAAACGGCGCCGAAGCGTCAACACTTTACGGCCTGGACGACGCGGGAAACCCGGTCAAGATCACCGACTTCTACGAAGACAACCGAATTTCGATAGCTTTTGAAGACATTTCAGACAACTTCAAGAACGCTGTTATTGCCACCGAAGACCCACGCTTTTACAGCCACGGCGGTGTGGACTGGATTTCACTTATTCGCGCGTCGGTAAACAGTGCGGTCAAAGGTGGTGGAGGCCCAGGTGCATCCACTATCACCATGCAGTATGTGCGAAACAACATTGTTGAAACCCTAATGCTCAAAGGCGACAAGAAGGGCGCAGACGCTGCGCGCACGCCAAACATTGAACGTAAGATTCGTGAAATTCGCTACGCGCTGGCCATCGAGCAGCAGTATTCGAAGAAAGAAATCTTTGCGGGTTACGCCAACCTGTCGTTCTTCGGAAACCAGATTTACGGTGTTGAAGCTGCCTCAGAGTATTACTTCGGTAAGCACGCGAGCGAACTCAACATTCCAGAAGGTGCTCTTCTTGCCGGAATGCTGCAGTCGCCAAATGCTTACAAGCCAGACGTTAAAGAAAACTTGCCAGGAGCCAAGATACGTCGCGACTACGTAATCCAGAACATGGCAGACAGTGGTTACATTTCGCAGGCTCAGGCCGACGAAGCCAAAGCTTCGCCAATCAAGGTAAACCTAACGATGCTTCACCAAGGTTGCGAGGCCAGCCAGGAAACAGCTTTCTTCTGTGACTATGTGGTTTGGACCGTTCGTAACAGCCCAGAATTTGGCGCAACCTTCGAAGCTCGTCAAACCCTGCTTCGTCGCGGTGGTCTTGAAATTTACAGCACCATGAACATCAGCCTTCAAAAAAAGACCGATGCCACAATCAAAAAGCGCATTCCAATGGACGACCCTAACCACCTCGGTGCCACCTCGGTTTCGGTTGAGGTTGGAACTGGACGCGTCTTGGCGATGTCTCAGAACCGGTTCTACGACCAAACTGTTTCCGATGTTCAAGGTCACACCTCGGTGAACTTCGCATCCGATAAAAACTATGGTGGTTCTTCTGGTTTCCAAACTGGTTCGGCCTACAAGGTTTTCACCTTGGCAACCTGGCTTCAGCAGGGTAAGCGTCTTGGCGACAAGGTCGATGGTCGTATTCACGAATGGTTACCGAATGAACTACCATCTCGTTGCGGCGCTTGGGCTGGAAGCTACAAACCGAAGAACTCGGCAGATCACGAACCGAGCAACCCAACTGTCTCAACTGCAATGGCGCTCTCAGTCAACACTGCGTTTATGAGCATGGCGTCTCAGTTGGATCTCTGCGACATCCGTGACACTGCCCTGGCTTTTGGAGTTCACCGTGCCGATGGTGCCGAGCTGGCTTACATCCCCGCCTCGGTTTTGGGTGTAAATGAAATTGCTCCAATAACCATGGCAGTGGCCGAAGCCGCCCTACCAAACCAGGGCGTGGTCTGCACTCCGATTGCGATCGACCGTGTTGTTGTGCGTTCCAGTGGTAAAGAAATGGAAGTACCAAAGAGTACCTGCACCCAGGCAACCACTCCCGAAGTTGCCGCTGGAGTAATCTCGGCCATGCGCGGCGTAATAAAGGGTGGAACCGCAGGTCTTTCTAACACTGGAGACGGCGTAGACATCGCAGGTAAGACCGGAACCACAGACGGTTCGGTTCAAACCTGGATGACCGGATTTTCGAGCAAGGTTTCCACCAGTGTTTGGGTTGGAAACGTATCGGGCGATGTTCACCTTGGAAAAGTTTCAACCGGCGGTAAGAGCGCCTACTACGCTCGCCACGATGTCTGGCGTTCGGTCATGAAACTGGCTAACACTCTCTACAAACCTGGACCGATGGCTCCTGTGCCATCGATATTCTCAGGTGCTGGTGGAGCGACAGTACCGGATGTAACCACTCTCGACCCAACTACTGCTAGCAGCCAAATTCAGTTGGCAGATCTCAACTTCGAGGTCGCCCTGAACCAGGTTCTATCGGACAAGCCTGCAGGTACCGTTGCTTACACAGTGCCAGCACGTGGAGTTCCGGTCACTCGAGGAACCATTATCAAGATCTACCTTTCAAGTGGTGGCGCCGTGGTTGTTCCGAGCGATCTTCTAAACCATGGTCCAACCGCAAATGCGATCATCGCCTGGTTGGCGACCAACGGCCCTCGAGATAATTCTGGAAACCCAGTCCTTTCGGCAATTGCCTCAAGCGGGCAGCAAGCTGGAAACTGTGGACCAACCGACCGAGTTACCCGAGCCCAGCCAGCGCCTGGTGCAGCCACCCAAGCCGGCACCATCATTGAGCTTTTCTGCGGTAACTAAATGCCTTGGCTTCTAGCGATCCTGGCGATCGGGCTATTCGCTTTAGCGTGGTCGGTGTTTGTTGA
>JALQVK010000121.1 GCA_023260375.1 Rhodoluna sp.
GAGAATCTCCCGAGATTGAGGCTTATCGTCTTGGGTTATTGGAAAGCGCAAAAAATTTAGTTGACAGGCCCGCTGACCTTCCAGCTTTTCAAGTTGCGGGTTTAACCCCGGAGCAGCAAAAGGCCATCAGCATGGCCGGTGCTGGAAACCTTCTAGGAGGCGAACAGTCCGGTCACATCGCCGGGGTTGGCTTCGATCTTTACTTACGCATGATTGGCGAAGCCGTCAACGATTTCAAGGGAATCAAGCACGAGACCCCTGCCGAACTCAAACTCGAACTTCCAATCGACGCTCACATCCCTGCAACCTACGTAGATTCCGAGCGATTGCGTCTCGAGGCATATCACAAGCTTTCTGCAGCCAGCAATGCCAGCAACACCAGAGCCGACCTCGACAAGATCAAAGCCGAACTCGAGGACCGCTACGGTGTTGCCCCTCAGTCGGTTAGCAATCTAATCGACGTAATTGAACTGAGACAGGTTGCCAACCGAATGGAACTGAAAGATGTTCTCTTGATTGGTCAGATGGCGCGCATCAACCCCATTGAATTCGACGAAGCAACCCAAGTAGCCTTCAGTAGGTTGTATCCAGGATCTCGATACCTTTCCGCCGCAAAAAACCTAAGTGTTCCAACTCCTCAAAATGCCTCTGACCGAGAAATGATCGACTGGACTTGGGCGCTTCTTGAGCAATTGAACCGCGCCACCAAGCCTCAACCATAAACTTGAGACCATGACCGATAAAAAACTCCGCACTGGATTGATTCTGCTCATCGGTTCTCTGGGGCTCTTCCAACCGCTTTCGGTTGACCCCTACATGCCAAACATCAGTAATATTGCCAGAGACCTCAACGTTGAAGCCGCCTTGATTGGCCAGAACCTAACTCTGCTAACCCTCGGAGTCTCGATCGGTCTCCTGGTCGCCGGTCCTTTGAGCGACGCAGTCGGTCGCCGAAAGCCGGTCCTCTTCGCTGTCGCTGGTTACGCCTTTACTTCGATTGCCACCATTTTCGTAAGTAACTTCGAGACCTTCTTTGCCCTTCGTGCCTTCCAAGGTTTCTTTGCAGCCTGTGCTGCCGTGGTTGCCAACGCCATGCTCCGTGACCTCTACAAGGGCCTCCAGCTCATCAAGGCAATCGCTCGCTCAATGCTGCTCATGGGAACCGCCTGGTTCCTTGGCCCAGTATTCGGCTCGGTCCTGCAAAGCTTCACCAACTGGCGAGGTCTCGGAGGTATTCTCGCCTCAATTGCGGTCCTTTTGCTCATTCTTGTGTTCTTCAAACTCCCGGACACCATGAGTTTCGAAGATCGAACCAAGACCTCAACCAAAGAGGTTGCGAAAGGTTTTCTGCGCCTTCTCAAAGACCGAGTTTTCTTAGGGTTAGTCCTCATTCAAATCGCCATTAGCGTGTCTCTTTACGGCTACCTGAGTTTGTCCACCTTCATCTACAGCAATGCCTATCAAGTGCTCCCAACTCAGGTCGGCTTTTGCCTTGCCATCAACTCGCTGTGTTCTTACACCGGTGCCCAACTGGGTGCCGCGCTCAGTCGCAAATTCAAGCCACAGTATGTTTTGCTCGGCACTCTCGTCCTAGGCATTAGCGCCGGATTGGGTCTCGTCCTTTCCGCAATTGCACACTGGCCATTCGTGGTGTTCTCGGTAATCCTAGCTTTGTTCGTAATGTCGTTTGGTTCTTCAATCACTCCTCTACTCGGCCTGGCAATGGACTCTCACCCATATGAAGCTGGCACAGCTGCCGCCGTGGTTCAGTTTGCTGGCACCTTTGCGGCCACCCTTGCCGGCTCTCTTTACGCAGTTCTCGATCACGACACGTCGTTGGGTCTTGGCTTCACTATCGTCGGCTTCCTAAGTCTTGGCGTCATCTTTATGTTCACCATCGTCAGACCCAACCGTTTGGAGCTAATGAAATGACCCAACTAGACGACCTAATCCAAACCGCTCACAAACTCCGCGCTCCAGGCGGTTGCCCTTGGGATGCCGAGCAAACCCATGAATCGCTCCTCACCTACCTAATCGAGGAGACCTATGAACTCATCGACGCCGTGCAGAGCAAAGACCCTGAAGCCATCAAGGAAGAACTAGGCGACGTCCTTTACAACGTCATCTTCCACTCCGACATCGCCGAAGCCAACAGACAATTCAACATTCAAGACGTCGCCAAATACATGGAAGACAAGATGAAGTCCCGTCACCCTCATGTCTTTGGCAATGATGCTGAAAAAGAAGAGTTCGCCGCCAAAACTGGTGAAGACGTAATGAAATCCTGGGAAAACCACAAGAAAAAGGAAAAGCCGGAACGCGAATCCGTCCTCGACGGCGTTCCTCTAGCAATGCCTTCCCTAGCCCTAGCCAACAAGGTAATCGGCAAAGCGGAAAAGCTCGGCGTCCTCGAAAAAGGCCAAAGCCCAATCAACGTTGAAACAGAAGACGAACTCGGAACTCTGCTCCTAGCAATCGTCTCCGCAGCCCGAGTAAACGGCATCGACCCTGAAATGGCGTTGCGTAAAGCAACCACCGAACTCATGAGCGACATCCGCAAGTTCGAAGTACTTGAGGCATCCGATGCCGGAGTTATCGCCGAAGAGCGCTAGCCTCTGGCAAACTTGACGCATGGCTAATCCTGTCAACCCTCCTCGCGGCATGCGCGACTTCCTTCCTGAAGATAAGCGCGCCCGTGATTTGGTGTTGTCGAAGATTCGTGACACCTATTCGGCTCGTGGTTACCAGGAGATTGAGACACCAGCGTTGGAGGACATTGCTAAGTTGACCTCTGGTCAGGGTGGCGACAACGAGAAACTAGCTTTCCGGGTCATGAAACGTGGTGCTGAACTTGATGAAGCTTTGGCTGCGTCGGGGGAGCTTTCCGACCTAGGTCTTCGTTATGACCTTACGGTTCCGCTGACTCGCTACTACGCCACCAACCGAAACTCTTTGCCAACGGTTTTCAAGGCAATCCAGACCGGCCCAGTTTGGCGAGCAGAGCGCCCGCAGAAGGGTCGCTACCGTCAGTTTGTTCAGTGCGACATTGACATCATTGGCGATGCTTCTGGTTTGGCTGAGATTGATCTGCTGACTTCATCTTTGGCAGCTTTGGATGCTCTTGGATTGTCGGATGCTTTGGTTCGCGTGAACCACAGGTCGTTGCTTGTTTCACTTTTGGATTCGCTGGGAGTTCCTTCCGAATCTCATGGTTCGGCCATGATTTCGATCGACAAGTTGGACAAGATTGGCGCCGATGGTGTTGCGGCTGAACTTGAAGAGCGCTTCGGGGTTGGTGCCGCTTTCACGGCTTGGATTTCTAATTTGGATGTTTCGGTGATTCCAGCTGAGTTGTCTTCTATTTTCTCGGTGGTCGATTCCTCGCGTTTGAAGTATGACCCAACTTTGGTTCGAGGCATGGGTTATTACACCGGCCCAATCTTTGAGATTGAGCACCCAGGTTCTGGTTCGTCGATTGGTGGCGGTGGTCGCTACGACGGCATGGTTGGTAAGTGGCTTGGGCAGGATGTTCCTGCTGTTGGTATTTCGCTTGGCTTCGAACGCGTCATGGATTTGATTTCGCCTTCGTTCTTTGCGGGTGCGTCGGAGTCGGTCGTCCTAGTTATTTCTGGCGACGTTCTTTCGAAGGCTGTTGAGATTCGTGATTCGCTAATTGCTCAGGGCTATCGAGTTCGTTTGGAGTCGCGTCCGAAGAACCTTAAGAGTCTGTTGGAGTCGATGGCTGCTAATGGTTTCACCCACTTCGCAACCCTCGATGAGACCACTACCGGGATCGAGCTACGCCCAATCGCTTAAAGGCTCTGGCTTTGCGTAAACTAGAGGCATTACAAAGGTGTGTGTTTGACGGCAATTCGTCATGTTTATTTGTTCCCAAAAAGTAGGAGAAACCCTTGTCAAAGATTGATGTTGTAGGAGCTCGCGAGATCCTAGATTCACGCGGAAACCCGACCATTGAGGTTGAGGTTCTATTGGAGGACGACGCTTTCGGTCGTGCTGCAGTTCCATCAGGTGCATCGACCGGTGCCTTCGAGGCTCACGAGTCTCGAGACGGCGACAAGGGTCGCTACCAGGGCAAGGGTGTTATTAACGCTGTGAACGCGGTGACCGATGAGGTTAGCGACGCAGTTTCAGGTATTGAAGCATCGGACCAGCGCGCTGTTGACGCTGCTCTAATCGCACTGGATGGCACTGCCAACAAAGAGCGCATTGGTGCTAACGCAATCCTCGGTGTTTCGTTGGCTACCGCTCGTGCTGCTGCCGAGTCGGCTGAACTTCAGCTATACGAGTACCTAGGCGACAACAAGGGTGTAACCCTTCCTGTTCCACTAATGAACATCATCAACGGTGGCGCACACGCCGACACCGGTGTTGACATCCAGGAGTTCATGATCGTTCCTCTGGGTGCAGAAACTTACTCGGAAGCACTTCGTTGGGGTGTTGAGGTTTACCACACTCTAAAGGCACTACTGCACGGCAAGGGTCTATCGACCGGCCTTGGCGATGAGGGTGGTTTTGCACCAGAACTTCCAACTAACGCTGCTGCTCTAGACCTAATCTCTGAGGCAATTGCCAAGGCTGGTTACACCCTAGGCAAGGACATTGCTCTAGCTCTAGACGTTGCTGCCACCGAGTTCTACGACGAGGCAACCGGCAAATACAAGTTCGAAGGTCAAGAGCGTTCTACCGACGAAATGATTGCCTACTACGACGGCCTAGTTGCCAAGTACCCACTAGTTTCGATCGAAGACCCACTAGCCGAGGATGACTGGGCTGGTTGGACCAAGATCACTGCAGACCTTGGCGACAAGGTTCAGCTAGTTGGAGACGACCTGTACGTAACCAACCCTGCACGTCTTCAGAAGGGCATCGACGAGGCTGCTGGAAACGCAATCCTCGTAAAGGTAAACCAGATCGGTACCCTAACTGAGACCCTAGATGCAGTTTC
>JALQVK010000155.1 GCA_023260375.1 Rhodoluna sp.
CAGTCTTGGCTTCGTCCATGAGGGCCTTAGCCTTCTCAACGTTACCTTCTGGCTTCCAGTCCTTGTCGCCCTCGGCTAGGCCGGTCTTGGCATAGTCAAGACCCATTAGTGGCTTGATTGCGCCGTCAGCTGGGTCACCAGCAAGCGCCTGTCCACCGCTAAGAGTGATAAGGCCCTTGAAGTCCTTGGCGTAGTAAATCGCCTTACGAATCTGAAGACAGTTCAGCTTCTTGACGTTTACTGCAGCGTAGGTTACGTAAGGGTCGTATACGTTGATAGCGCGGTCAGCATACTTCTTGACTGGGTTACCCGCTTCGTCGAAGACGGCAGTCAAGTTAGTTGGCTGAAGCGAGTCAAGCGAAACAGCAGCCTTGTTCTTGTCTGCTAGAAGGGTCTGGTCTAGAACTTCCGGAGCGACACCAAACTTGACAACAATCTTGTCTGGGAATGCTCGGTTAGCACGTAGAGGGTCAGACTCTTTCTTCCACTTGTCATTACGAACAAGAACCATCTGGTCCTTAGCCTTGTAAGACTTGATCTTGTAAGGACCGGTCGAAACTGGGCTTAGGTCGTACTGGTCACCAGTGTCCTTGGCCTTCGGTACTGGACCAAACGATAGGTAGGTAACGGTGTAGTTAAAGTCACCAACCGAACGCTTCAAGTTGAAGGTGATGGTCTTGTGGTCAGCCGAGCAAGTGATTGCCTTGTCGAACGATGCAGTGTCGTTTGCAGCGTCGGTCGAGTAAGGACCCTTATAGGTTGATGCACCAGTCGCAGGGTCGGTGGGAATGTCCAACATACCGATTGCGTAGGTAGGGCCATCGGTGATTACATCGGTAGCAAAGGTGCGGGAAACACCGTACTTAATGTCTTCACAGGTGACTGCGGAACCGTCTTCGAAGGTCACACCATCGCGTAGGGTGAACTCCCAAGTCTTGTTGTCGTTCGACGCGCGACCGGTGTCGGTAGCCATGTCTGGGACAACAGCTGAACCATCTTTACCTGGTTTGCGGTCATACGCGGTTAGGGTACGGTTCAAGAATGAACCAAACCATGCGATGTCGCGGCCAGTGTAGTTACGCTGTGGGTCAGCGTGGGTCCAGGCATCCTGGTTAGTCAGGTACGTAATCGTACCCGCACTTGCGCCTGCAGAGCAGCCGGTTAGCAGCGTGCTCGCAAGCGTCGTCGCTGCAATGGCTGCCAAAGCCACCTTCAGCGTCTTTTTGCCTTTCAACATTTCACCCTCCTAAGGTGTTGATGTTTATTTTGTATTACTCCGAATGGAGTAAGTCTTATGTCTCGCTCTTCGGGTCTAGCGCATCGCGCAAGGCATCTCCGAGCAAGTTGAAGACCAACACCAAAAGAATCAGTGTCAGTGACGGAATGAAGAAATAGGTTGCATCATTCAACATGTAGTGAGTTGAATCGGCGATGATCACACCAAGAGTTGGAGTTGGCGGTTGGACACCAATGCCTAGGTATGAGAAAACGGCCTCGGCGCCTAGGTATCCAGGAAGTGAAAGGGACACGAAAATGATGATTGGCGTCCAAACGTTTGGAAGAACTTCTTTCATCAAAATTCTGGTGTTCGAAGCACCCAAAGCTCGAGCGGACATAACAAAATCGCGCTCACGGATTGAAATAACTTGAGATCGGACAATTCGACTTAGGTAGGGCCAACCGAATACCGAGAAAATCAGAATGAGGTAAAGAATGCGGGCTTCGTTGTCGTGAGCTATACCAGATCGCTGGATGCGGTCTACGAGCGGTGCACTAAGCGCCAAAATCATAAAAAATTGAGGAAAAGCCAAAAGAAAATCGGTGAAGCGGCCAATAACGCCGTCGACTCGGCCTCGGAAATACCCACCCAAGATTCCAAACAAGAGACCAAGTACCACGGTCACAAACGTGGCAGCAAGGGCGATTAGGAAAGAAACGCGGGCTCCGAAAAGCATTCGAGCCAGAGTGTCGTAGCCAATTCCTGGAACAATGCCAAATGGGTGCCTCCAACTAATACCGCCAGAATCACCAATAATTTCGCCACGATCATCTAGGGCTTCAAGATCGCGAGCCTCTGGATCAATGCCCATCCAAGAGTAGATAACTGGAGCAACGATGACTGCTAGAGAAACAAAGACGGCGATGACCAGGGCGGGTATAGCAACCTTGTTGCTCTTGAATCTGCGCCAGGCTAATTCACGAGGGCTGTGCCCTGTGATTTTCTGTTCGGCTTCTTTGCTAAACACCCACCTAATCTACACGCCAAGCATTTAATCCGCAGGTCTAACTGACCTTACAAAGTAACGAATTGGTAAACCGTGTTTTTAGGATTTCAACGCTTTTCGCCACGTCCCTGCTAACCCCAGCTCTGCTTTACCAAGAAGTTTTAGGGAGCCGAGCGCTATTCCTAATTCGCTAAGTGATAGCCCAGTCGCCTTCAAAAGTTCCTCGCTTGACTGAAACCTGCTCTCAAGAGCGTCAAAGGCACGTAACTCCAGAGAACCCAAACCGGCCAGTTCAGTCTCAGAATTCTCTCGCCAACCTAATTCAAGCGGTAAATCTGCTACATCGAGCAACATTGAAGCCTGTAGATCCCTGATTAGCCGATTGCAACCTGCAGACGCAGGACTATTTATTGGGCCAGGTATCGCAAAAACAGGTCTACCCAGCTCTAAAGCGTGATTGACAGTATTGATCGAACCCGAACGCCAGCCAGCCTCAGTTACCACTGTGGCCTGGGACAAAGCCGCGATTAGCCGATTTCGTTGGAGAAACCTCCAACGGGTTGGCCTGGAACCTGGAGTCATTTCACTCAAAAGCAACCCGTTATGGCTGATTTCTTCAAATAAAGACAAATTACCAACCGGATAAGGGCAATCAAGTGCACCAGCCATAAATGCAGCCGTGTTACCTCCAAGTCGCAGCGTGGCTTTATGTGCAATCGCATCGATTCCCAAAGCACCTCCAGAAATCACCGACGCGTCCTGAGCAACCACCTGCCCCACCAGATCAGTTGTGACTTTTTGTCCGTAAGGCGAAGCGTTTCGTGAACCAACAATTCCGATGGAATGGTTCAGTTTCTCGAAGTTTGCGGCGTGCCCTCGGTACCAAATAAGTAAAGGTTGATGATTGCCCAAGTCTCTCAATCGGTCTGGCCATAAATCATCGGTTGGTACAAGTAATTTGAGGTCATGTTTTTGAGCGGCAGCGATTTTTTCAGCCGCAATACCGTTGGAATACCTTGGTTCCCAACGGATATAGGCATTGCCGACTTCCTCACCTAAATCTGTACGTCGTTGAAACGCCTCCAAAGCCTGCAAAGGACCCAAAGTGTTTAGAAGTTCTCCAGCTACTCGATCTCCAGGTTCAACCATGGCATTCCAAATAATCAGTGCCTCGGCTAATTCAAAATCGGTTTCGGCGAAATCCCGTCTTATTGATTTCGCCTTCAAAGTTCATTACCTCTGAGGAATACTGATTTGGCTAAATCATCTTTAGACGGAACAGTTCTCCCTGCTAAATCGGCAATACTCCAGGCCACCCTCAGGCATCGATCGTAACCGCGCATTGAAATCAGGTTTTTATCGAGAGCAAAATCCAATTGGGCGGTGGTTTTCCTATCTAGTCTCAGATTTCGCCTCAGGAATGAGCCAGGCACTTCAGAATTAGTGCGCCATGGAGTTGCGTTCAAACGTTCCAGAGATGCCAACCTGGCACTGGTAACAAGCGTACGTAATTGATTGGAACTCGAACCTCGTTCCTCTGAATTAATTAATGCAGCGTTCACGGAATTTAGTTCCAAACGGATGTCAAGCCGGTCACTTAGTGGGCCCGAGATCCTGTTTTTGTATCGCAACTTTGCGGTCGCCGAACAGGTGCAGTCTTTGCCAGAACCAATTGAATGGCCGCACGGACATGGATTGGCTGCCAGAACTAATTGGAATCTGGCAGGAAATTTGGCGTGACCGGCCGCCCTGGAGATTGTGATACTTCCCGACTCCAATGGTTGCCTTAGAGCTTCGAGAACAGAAGACTGAAATTCCGGGGCCTCGTCTAAAAAGAGAACGCCATTGTGTGCCAGTGAGACTAAACCAGGTCGCGGCTGACTGCCGCCGCCACCAACCATGGATACTAGCGAAGCGGTGTGGTGGGGCGCTTGAAAGGGTGGTGCAGTCGAAAGTTGATTTACCTCCAGTCTTGCGACCGACCTAATTGCACAAAGTTCGATGGCTTGACACTCGGAAAGTGCTGGAAGAATTCCTGGTAACCGGCTGGCCAACATTGTTTTACCCGCTCCAGGCGGTCCATACATAAGCAGATTGTGACTTCCAACAGCGGCAACAAGCATGGCATCTATTGCGGCTGGTTGCCCAATTACTTCGCTAAAGCAAGGCACGGATTCCGGTTGGGAAGGGATACCTTCGATGATCTCCCCTGGAGGTCTGGCGGGGATGTTTGCACCAAACGAATTGGCAACCTGAGTAATGTGATCAAAGCCATGAATCTTTAGCCCAGAAACAAGTTTTGCCTCCGAAAGATTGGCCAGCGGAACTACGATTTGGTCGATTTCCAGTTTCTGAGCAGCGATTACCGCCGCTAAGATTCCATTGATTGGTTTGATTGATCCGTCGAGGGCAAGTTCACCCAAAAAAACGGTCTTGGCAATGCGGTGCTTATCTACCAGACCGGCCGCACCTAGTGCTGACATGGCTATGGCCAAATCAAAACCGGATCCCTGTTTTGGTACCGAAGCTGGTGAGAGGTTGATGGTGATTCTGCGACCAGGTAAATTCAGTTTGGAATTAGCTGTGGCAGCACGAACTCTGGATGCTGCCTCATTTACCGAGGCATCTGGAAGACCGACCAGAACAAAGGCAGGTAGGTTACTGGAAATGTCTGCTTCAACCTCAATCAGCCGCCCGGCAAGACCAAAGAGACTGATCGACAACGCTTTCGCCAGCGGCATTAGAAAACCTGTTTTAGATGTTCGAGTTGGACTTTCCCGTGATCTACCAGCACGGAAACAGCATCAATGCGCACATCAATTCCAGACAATTGCCTGGCTCGACACCATTCTCCTACCAGTTGTCTAAGCCGTTTGAGTTTGGTTTCGGTAATTGCTTCCAACGGGTGACCAAATCCAGCACCGTTTCGAGTCTTTACCTCGACAAAAACGTATCTGGATTTATCGCGAGCTATGAGGTCGATTTCTCCAATTGAGCAGCGCCAATTTCGTTCGATGATTTCATATCCAAGCGATTGCAGATAGTTACCCGCAAGCCTTTCGCCGTAGATCCCTAAGACATGGCGGCGATTCGGTGGATTTGTCATGGCACAAGAATGCGCCAATCAAGTCACTCAAAACGAATGAAATTAAATCTGTGGAGAACTACTCCCCGACAGCCAATTCCTTAGGCAGTTCGAAGGCCTTTCCGGATAGTTCTTCAACGTTCACGTCTTTGAAAGTCAGAACCCGAACCGACGAAACAAACCGATCAGCTCGATAAATGTCCCAAACCCAAACATCTTTCATTTCAAGTTCAAAGTAGAAATCATTTCCGGCATCCACGCGCTTGAGATTAACTTCGTTTGCCAAGTAAAAACGTCGCTCGGTTTCAATGACGTATTTAAATGTGTCAACTAGGTCGCGGTATTCGCGGTAGAGCGCCAACTCGGCGTTGCGCTCGTAATCTTCGAAGTCGTTCTCGTCCATGCCCTTGATTCTATTCTTTGCTTAGATACAACTATTCACCGCTGAGGATTTTTGTCAGCCACGACACGCGATGAATTTCACTCGGTCCGTGAAGGCGCAAAGCTTCGATATGAGAAGCAGAGGCGTAGCCTTTGTGTCCGTCCAGTTGATACATGGGAAATTCTTTGGCCAGGTCAATCATTAGCCGATCACGAGTCACCTTTGCAATGCAAGCCGCAGCCGCTACCGAAACGCAGTCTCGGTCAGCTTTTGCTCTTACAGTGACCGGGATTCTGGTAACCACATGTTCAAGCCAATTGTGTGTTCCGTCTAGCAAGATGTGGACTTGGTTTTGCGCAAGTGCGTCTTTGATCTCATCAAGTTCCGCCAACTGCCTTAGAGCGCGAACCGCCGACTGAGCTAGGGCTGCAACGATTCCATGCGAATCAATGTCCTTGGCATCGACCATTCCAACGGCGAAACCAGGTGCCCAAGTAATGAGTTGCTCGTAAACCGATTCTCGGCTCTTCTCAGTCATGAGTTTTGAATCTTGCAGGCTTGTAGGGATCTTGCCAACGTCCAAAGTCTTCAAATCTAAGACGAACGCGCCAACGGCGACTGGCCCGGCAACTGCACCGCGGCCAACTTCATCAATTCCTATGACGTAGCGAAAAGCGCCGAGGCTTCGCTCAACGTCAGTTGTTGGGTACGGCTTTGAAGACATTTGGATAATTGTCCAGCCACTTCCAGTGCTTGAAAGGGAAGCTCACCACAAACGCGCGCCCAACGATGAATTTTTTATTCACGAAGCCTTTGTTTGGTAAATCTCCGTGAAAACGCGAGTCTTCACTATTACCGCGATTGTCACCCAAAACCCAATAAGAATCGGCAGGCACTTTGACATCGAAAGTTTTGTCACTGGGATTCGATCCTGGTGAAACGTATGGTTCGGTTATGGCAGTTCCGTTGATCATGATTTTTCCACTTGGAGAACAGCAAACCACTCGGTCGCCAGGCTTTCCAATGATTCGTTTCACAAGGTGCTGCGACGAATCTGGGGCGATCAATCCGAATGCCGAAAGGAAAAAATCGACCCCTTGCTCAATTGGGCCCTTGTTCGAAACCACCGGCTTGCTGTTGAGCCATCCACCTGGATCTTTGAACACCACGACATCGCCGCGTTCTGGTGCGATTACTGTCGGGACCAATTCATTCACAAAGATTCGGTCATCAATTTGCAAAGTTTCAAGCATTGAACCCGAGGGAATGAAAAAGGAGCGCAGTAAGAAAGTCTTTATCAACAGGCTCAGGATGAGCGCAGCTCCGACAACGGTGACGAAATCAATAA
>JALQVK010000066.1 GCA_023260375.1 Rhodoluna sp.
GATGGTTACTTGGGGTGAGGTTTGTGGCTGGAGTTGTGTAGGCGTCGGCGTCCCAGCCGATTACCTCGGCTTTGAGTAGTCGGCCTTCTTCAACAAGTTCGTGAAGCAGGGGAGTTACCTTGCTCGGCTGCCAAATGCGGAAGTAATCGGCAAGGTCCTTTTGGGTTCCGATGCCGTGAGACTTGGCGGCAAGGGTGAGCAGGGTCTTTTGGGCTTCTTTCTTGGTAGGTGGGTTCTCAAAGAGTTGGCTTGGCAGAACCTGTTCGGGTATGGCGTAGATGCGCTTGAACTTGGTGCGGCCACCCGACACTAAAGCGCCGCAAAAGAACATCCGCTCGAGGGTTCGCTTCACATCACTCCAACCCCACCAAGCGCCTTTGCGGGAGTGGTCGGGGTGTTCGAAGTCGCTCGTGGTGAGAGGTCCGCGGGTTTTTAGTTCCTGGACGATCCACGTTCCGAGTTTTTGGTCCCAGTCGGTGTAGCGGTTATCAGTCATGCGCCAGTGGAATAGCGGAAGTTCTTCGGTCTTGATGATCGAAGCTTCGTGTGCCCAGTATTCGATGAGTTTCGGGTTGAAGCCGCCGGTTAGGTTGTCCAGTTCACTCTTGTCGTAGTTTCCTATGCGCGAGAACAGTGGCATGTAGTGAGCTCTTTCAAAGACGTTCACAGAATCCACTTGGAGCAAATTGGTGCGATCAAAGACCTCCAAAACCGAGGTTGGCTTGTTGTCGGCAAAGCCGAGGGCATCTAGCGCGATTGCCTTGGCTTCAATGTTTGAAAGGGTAATCGCTGGCTTCACAAACTAAACTCTAAACCAGAACAAAACCCGTGAGGACCCAATGGCCAAGCAACCAAAACTCTCTATGCCAACACTCGAAGACTTCGAGCGCGCTGAGATTATTGTGCGCGCGGTCGCCAACGTGACCCCGGTTTTACACAGCAACGCGCTCAGTGAAATCACCGGCGTGGATGTAGTTCTGAAGGCCGAACACCTTCAGCGCACCGGTGCCTATAAACTTCGCGGCGCCTACCACCGCATGAGCAAGCTAACCGCTGCCGAGCGCAAGAAGGGTGTGGTGGCAGCTTCGGCGGGAAACCACGCTCAGGGTGTGGCGCTGGCTGCGAAGAAGCTTGGCATCAAGGCGACCATCTTCATGCCAATTGGTGCCTCTCTGCCAAAGTTTGAGGCCACCAAGCACTACGGTGCCCAAGTTGTCCTAGAGGGTGCGGTTTTTGCCGAAACTCTGACGGCCGCACAAGCCTATGCTGCTAAAAAGGGCGCCATCTTCATTCCGCCGTACAACCACCTGGACGTCGTCCTGGGTCAGGGAACTGTAGGTCTGGAGATTCTGGAGCAGGTTCCAGACGTTGAGAATGTCATAGTTTCAATTGGCGGCGGAGGACTCGCAGCCGGTGTCGCGACCGTGGTTCAGGCCTATGCCGCCAAGCACAAGCGCAAGATTAAGGTTTGGGGTGTCCAGTCGGAAAACACGGCCTCGTACATACCTTCAATCAAAGCCGGCAAGCCTGTCAAAATTGAGACGAAGCGAACCATCGCCGACGGCATTGCGGTAAACATGCCTGGGGCTATTCCGTTCGAACTAATCAAAGAGAACATCACCAAGGTGGTTACGGTCAGCGACGACGAAATTGCCAAGGCAATCGTTTTACTTTTAGAGCGCGCAAAGATGGTCGTTGAACCAGCCGGAGCCGCTACTGTGGCTGCCTTGATGTCTGGCGCTATCAAGCCAAAGGGCAAGACTGTCGTGGTGCTATCCGGTGGCAACATCGATCCACTTCTGCTTCAGAAGGTAATTAGCCACGGCCTCATGGCTGCCGAGCGCTACACCGATGTTTCAGTGATGCTTCCGGATCGTCCCGGTCAGTTGGTTAAGACTGCGAAGGCGGTTGCTTCGGTTGGCGGAAACGTGGTTGAGGTTTTGCACACCCGTAACGGCAAGGGTCTCGACATTAGTGAAGTTGAACTAAGACTTTCGATTGAAACCTCTGGTCACGAACACCGCGAGCAGGTTTTCAAAGCCTTGAAGGACGCTGGGCTAAACCCACGCATTCCGAACTAGCCGGCGAATGTCTCCACTTTTAGGACTTTGACGGAAATCTCTTTACCCATCGGGGTTTTGTAGCTGGCACTTTCGCCAACCTTTTTACCCAAAATGGCGTGACCAATCGGTGACGAAGGGGAGTAGACAGTGGTTTCGGCGTCGGCAATTTCAGCCGAGCCAAGCAAGAACTTGGTTTCGCTACCGTTAAGTTCAACCGTGATCAGCATGCCCTGCTCAACCACGCCGTGGGAGGCTGGTGGCTCGCCAACTACGGCGCTCTCAAGAATGCGCTCGAGGCGGTAAATGCGCGCCTCAATCTTGCCCTGCTCTTCTTTGGCTGCGTGGTAGCCGCCGTTCTCCTTCAGGTCGCCTTCTTCTCGGGCTTCGCCAATGCGTCGCGCGATGTCGGTGCGACCAAAGGTCAGCAGGTGCTCAAGTTCAGCCGCTAGGCGGTCAAAGGCCTCTTGTGTGAGCCAGGTTGGTTCTTCGGACATTAGATAATTCTATTTGACGCGGCAGCCGTCGGCTCTCAGAACCGAGGCGGCAACCACTGTTTTGACAATTACCGCATAGGCCTTGGTGTCGTCGGTGTTGGCTGGAATCTCAACCTCGGCGAACCCAGCTACCGAACCGTTGGTGCTGTATGCCTTGAAAACGCAGGCGGCCGGTTTGTCTCCAGTGAGTGCAGTGAAGTTGGCTCGCATGTGGTGGGAATCAACCTGTTCGTAACTGCTAACCTCAACGCTGGCCTGAGGTTTACCGATGAAACTCGCATAAATTGCGAAACCAAAAAACACTGCAACGAGGACTGCGACGAAAGAATTTACCAAAACCTTGCGACCGCCAGATTTCCGGCCGTAGCGGCTTTCTAGAAGTTCTGAGGTTTGGGTCATAGTTCAAGGGTATCGCCAAAATGCGGGCATACTTAAACCATGCAGTTCATCGAATTTCTAAACGTTTTCGGGCCAAAGTCTGAGTTGATTGACCCATTGACCGACCCTAATAAGGTTTATTACAGCCCAGGTGTGATCGGCTTCGTCGCTGTGTTTCTGATGATGCTGGCGGCCACGTTTTTGATCTTGGACATGGTTCGCAGGGTTCGTCGTGTGCGCTACCGCACCGAGATTCAGGAGAAGCTAGCCAGCGAAGCTGCCGCTAAGGGGAGCAAGACCAATAAGTAACGCCGCAGTCCAGTGGCAGCCGAAAGCGGCCACGGTTAGCGCGTGAAAAATCTCGTGGAATCCAAAGTGCTTTACGCTCGGATTAGGCCATTTGAACCCGTAAACCAGAGCGCCAATTGTGTAGGCGAGACCGCCAGACAAAATTAGTACCATCATCGGCAGGTTTGCAGCCATGAAGTCTTGAACGTAGACGATGGCGCCCCATCCCATACCGACATAAATCGGGACGTAAAGCCAGCGCGGTGCACCAATCCAAAAAATCCTGAAACTGATTCCCACCAGGGTCATGGACCAGATTGCTACCAGCAGCCACAAACCCTTTTCGAACGGCAGTGCCAACATGGTTATCGGGGTGTAGCTTCCAGCAATCAGCAGGAAGATATTTGCGTGGTCGATTCGTTTGAGAATTAGTTTGGCGCGAGGCTTCCAGTTGAAGCGGTGGTACAAAGCCGAGTTGCCGAACAAGAGGAAAGACGAAGCGAAGAAGATTGAGCCGGCTACCTTGGCAGCAGTTCCCTGACCGAGCACAATCAGCAGCACACCGCCGGCGATAACGATCGGCAAAATTCCGGCATGCAACCAGCCACGCATGGTTGGTTTCTCTTCCATGACCACCGGAAATCCTGACGAAACCGGAAGGTGAATGGTTTGGGTGTCATCGATCTTTGGCTGGTCCATAGGTCTAACCCTAGTAGCCTAGAACCGTGCGAAACCTGATTTACCGGATTTATGAGGGGCGACTAACCAGTCAATTAACCCCCGGTGAACTTCCACGTCACATCGGCGTTATTTTGGACGGCAATCGTCGTTGGGCTGCACTAAAAGATGGTCACACCGCCAAAGATGGTCACACCGCCGGCGCTTTGAAGACCAAAGAATTTTTGATTTGGTGTAGCGACCTCAACATCAATCTGGTGACGCTCTACATGCTCTCCACCGACAACCTCACTAACCGCAAGAGCCAAGAGCTTGACGACCTGATCGAGGTCATCGACGACCTAGTCAAAACCTTGGTTGAGGCAAAGCGTTGGAAGCTGCAGTTGGTTGGTGACCGAGGCATGCTTCCCGAAAAGCTTGCCAAAACCATTGCCGATGCCGAGAAGGCAACCGCAAAACTCAAGGGCACTCACGTGAACCTTGCAGTTGCCTATGGTGGCCGTCACGAAATCACCGACGCGGTGAAAAGCATTCTCGCCAGCCACAAAGATCACAGCATCGACAAATTGGCAGAACTGCTGACCCCTGAACTTATTACCAAGCACCTTTAC
>JALQVK010000162.1 GCA_023260375.1 Rhodoluna sp.
ACTCTGCAGGAACCTTACAAAGATGCCTTGATTCAATTCATAAACAAACCTATAAAAAGATTGAAATAATAGTGGTTGATAACTTTTCAACTGATGAAACCATTAAGATTGCAAAGCAGTTTACTGATAAGGTTTTTCAAACAACATCACCGAAGCATCTTTAGCGCGTGGAGTAAAACCAAACCCGGCAAGGCAAATCGTCACGCTGTTCGTGGTGTCGCTGCGCTATGCAGACGACTACGCCGAAGCTTTGGCTGCCCGCGGAGTTGTGGTCTAGGCCTTCTCTTTAGTGACCGGGCTCAAAATTGCCGAGATCACCATCAGTGCCAGAGGCACCGCGAACGCTGCGTAAATACTAAAGACCTGACCGATGGTTCCAATCACCGGGCCAACCAAAATGCTCGAAATGTAAACCACTGTGATGATCATGTTGATTCGAGGAGCCGCATGAGAAGCGTCGTCGCTCATTGAATTCACGGACATTGGGAAACCGAGCGCCAGACCCATACCCCAGAGTGCAATACCGAGATAAGGCATGTGAATTAGTGAGTCGAAAACAAATACGCTCACGCCAAGCCCAGTGACGATTGCTGAAAGCATGATGCTGCCAAAGCGACCAACTCGGTCAACAACAAAACCGCCGACCGAACGGGTGACGGTGATAACAACCCAGAACCAGCCGAATGCCGAAGCAGCCTCAGCGCCGCTGAAACCAGAGTTCTTTAGGGCAATTGGAAGCCAGGTGCCAGCCGAGATTTCGGCCATGATGAAAGAGAAACCGATGAGAGCGATTGTGAGGGTCCGCTTTTCGGTCCAGACTTTTCTAGCCAAACGAGACGTCGCCTGCTTCTCTTCCTTGGAAACTACCTTTTTGACGTGATCTGGGAAGACCAGACCCGCCCAGATTGAACCGGCCGCCACCACGATGGCAACGGTCAGGTAATTGAACTCGATGCCAACCTTGTTGTTGATCAGGTAACTCGAGAACGCCGCCGCCAACATCATGCCGACACCGAACGCGGCGTGAATCGCGGGGAAGAGACTTCGGCTAGAGCGGTTGTTTACCTCGGTACCCTGGATGTTTCCGCTGAAGTCGGCAATGGCCATAGGAAGACCCATACCCAGAAGACATAGCCCAGCCAACCAAACGTTTCCTGACGTTACCGAAAGACCAAGTAGGTAAAGCGAAATCGCACCGAGCGAGAAACCAAAGATGGTTAGTTTTCCTGCTCCGAAACGATTGCTGAGAGAGTTAGCAAACAAAATCCCGAGCAGACCACCTGCAGGGAAAAGCATCACCAGGAGACCCATTTGGGCGGTGTCCAAGTGCAGTGCAAGCGCAACTTCTGGAGCACGACTCTGCCAGGTTGAAAACAAAAGTGCTCGGGTGAAGAAAATCATGGCTGCGGCTGCGAACCAAACACCAACACGGGGATTTTTACTCATTTGTTCAGGCTAGCAACATCGATGTGGAAAACTTCTCCTATGACCACAAATGAGACCACTCTGGAACTACTTTGGCCGAAGTCCAGCGATTTTGCGGTAGTTGCCGAACTTGTTCGAGACGGTCTGGTGGAATCTCGTCACTGGGGAATTGCCGCATTGGTCGGACCTGAGGGCAAGACCATTGACGAAATCGGAAAAGCTAAGCGCCTAATCTTTCCTCGCAGTTCGGTAAAACCACTTCAAGCGGTAGCCGCTCGTCGCGCTGGCCTAAAGCTCGAGGGTGCCCAGTTGGCCATCACCACAGGAAGCCACCAGGGAACCGAGGCTCACGCCAAATTGGTAGAAGCGATATTGGTTGGCGCTGGTTTGGGTCTTGAGTCGTTGCAATGTCCGTTGGCGTGGCCAGCTGGTGTTGAAGAAGCGCTGGCGGCCGGATCTCAAAAGCGTGAATACTTCAACTGTTCAGGCAAGCATGCCGGATTCTTGGCAGCCTCGGTTGCGGCTGGTTACCCAACCGAAAATTACCTCTCACCCACACACCCACTGCAGCAATCAATTACCGAAGTAATTGAAGAGTATGCGGGTGAAAAGGTTTTATTCACCACGGTTGATGGCTGTGGTGCTCCACTGCACACGCTGACCATTGAAGGCCTAGCAAGGGCGATCGGTAAGTTCACTGCCACCGACACCGAAATCGTCGATGCCATGTTGGGAAACGCTTGGGCAGTAGATGGCCATGGAACAGCCGACACTCTGCTGATGGAAGCCGGTTTCGTAGCCAAGCTCGGGGCTGAAGGTGTGTTTGTTATTGGTACTCGCGATGGCCACGGCGTCGCAGTGAAAATCGCAGACGGTAACCTTCGTGCGGCACCGCTGGTGGCCATGGGTTTACTTCATAAAAACGGACTGATTGAGACCTCTCTATACGAGACGCTTTTCGAGAAGATATCCCAAAAGGTAACCGGCGGAAGTAAAGTCACCGGTCGTCTCGAAATCACTAACTAGGACGAAGTCATTTATAACTCACCGAAATCAGCGCGCCTAGGAGTCGTCCTGGCTTTTGTCAGCGCCATCCTATTTGGTTTAAATGCATCGACGACCAAAGTTGTCATCGATTCTGGTGTTCCAGCCGACCAGTTGGTGCTAATTCGTTCAGCGGTTTCGGCGCTACTTGCCGGAGCTGCTCTGGTGTTCACAAACCCGAGTGCTTTCAAAGTGAAACTCAAAGAAATTCCGATGCTCTTGGCATTCGGTGTCTTCGGACTGGCGCTAATGCAGTGGGCATACTCGAATGCGGTATCGATCCTGCCGGTTGGCATTGCGCTGCTTTTCGAATACACCGCAATCATCATGGTTCCGATCGCTGCCCGCATCTTCTTCAAGGAAAAGACCTCTCGCACATTTTGGTTCGGGGTTGCACTGGTGCTCGGTGGTTTGCTGATTGTTAGCCAGATCTGGGCTGGCGGACTCAACCCAACCGGTGTCTTCTTCGCGTTCCTGGCAGCGGCACTATTGGCCTTCTACTTCCTAATGGGACAGCACTCGGGGCTTAGTCGTGACCCACTCTCAACTATGTTCTACACCATGTTGATTGCGAGTCTTTTTTGGCTCATTGCCAACGGCGGAAAGGCTATCGCCTTTGACCTAACCACGGTTGTGAGCCTCAGCGGCAATCTCTCCAGTGTTCACACTTCGCTCTGGCTACCGCTGCTCTGGTTGACCGTCATGGGTTCGTTCGCGCCAATGGCGTTGGGTTTCATTTCACTCAAACTCACCACTGCAGCCAAAGTTTCAATAACCCAAACCGCCGAACCAATCTTTGCTTTCATCTTTGGGTGGCTCTGGCTGGGTCAGAGCGTCAATGTGCTCCAAGCAGTTGGGGGAATACTAGTCGTGACTGGAATCGTCGTGGCCCAAAGAGCCAAAGCCTGAGAGTAAGCCGAGAAGTTCCTCACAGATTCCTGACTTACAAACCAAACCAGATTTCTCTCTTCTAAATTTGTCTCAAGACGAAAAGGAAAAGAAATGGTTCAAGAAGTAAAGCAACACAACCGCCAGATTGCCACAGTTATGGGTTTGGCAGGAATCGCAGTAATCCACATTCTCGATCTGCCTGGCAAATTTGCCGAAGCCCCTTACCTGGCTTACGGCTACATCGGAATCATCATGGTTGCCGGTTTCCTAATTGAACGACTACTGACCGGCAAGCGCACGGTCGACTACCTAATTTCTTCACTCCTCAGCGTTGCCGTCCTAGTTGGTTTCATCGTCAACCGCACCGTTGGCATGCCAGGTGCAACAGGTGATATTGGTAACTGGCTGGAACCACTTGGCTTCTTGTCGCTATTCGTGGAAATCTGGGCGGCCTGGCAGTCGGTAGCTGGCTACCGCGCACTGAAGGCTTTATCCCAGAGTTAAACGTCAATTCTTGCGAGGGTGGACTAAGTGGACTAACTTGGTGTCATGACCATAAAGATGAACATTCATGAGGCGAAGACCAACTTCTCCAAGCTGGTTGAAGCCGCGCTCGCGGGCGAAGAGGTAATCATTGCCCGCTCAGGTGTTCCGATCTTGCAGCTTCTAAAGCTCGAAGACGGGAACCTCAAACTCCGCAACGGATTTGGTGCCGGCCGAAAGCACTTCGAAGGTATTACCGACGAACAAATCGATGAATTAGTTCGTTTGATCGATGAACCATTCCCTTGGGTTTATCGAGACTTGGAACTTTGATGAAAGGCCCAATCTTCTTAGACACCAATTTGGCAATTCTCTGGTCACTCGGCTCTAGTTGGTTTCCAATTAGTCTCGCCGAAACAATTTCTAGTCATCCTCGAGCGTTAGTTTCTTCTATCTCAGTAGCAGAAGTTGAAATCAAAGGGTTGTTGGGGAAGTTGAATTTGAAGGGAAATTTCGTTTCTTCCCTAGAGGGTTCTGGTATCCAAATTGAAAGTTTCGACCAAGATGCTGCTGAGCAAATTGCCAGATTCGGTCAGTTAGTTGGGCATGATCCGTTTGATCGACTAATTCTCGCTCAAGCTTCCGCTCATCGAAATTCGACTTTCTATACAACGGATCGCAAATTAGCGGAGTTGGGTTTGGACTGGGTAGTTCACGTAGCAAAGTAGGTTATTTGTAAAAGGCGTGAGAGAATTTCTCTTGAATGGAGTGATTCAAATTTGTCCAACGAAGAACATAACTAAACACGATCCAGCTGGTTGGCGGAATGTCCCAGAGACGAGCCGACCTCTCAACCCAGAGCGAGTTGCAGAACTCCTAGCTCAGGAATGGGAAACCTTCACTAAGGCAACCCCAAAGTCCGGTGAGCACAATAAAGAAGCATCAAAGGTTTTGCCTATGGGCGTTACCTCTAGCTTCCAGCATTGGGACCCCTACCCAATTTCAGTCGTGTCCGCCAAAGGCGCTTACGTAACCGACGTTGATGGCCGAGAACTTCTCGACCTTTCGATGGGTTTCGGAGCGATGCTGGTCGGTCACCTCAACCCAACCGTTGTTGAGCGCGTAAAGCACGCACTCGACAACGTCGGAACGCTGTTCGTGACCCCGTCACCAACAGCCACAGTGGCAGCCGAGGCGTTTAAGAAGCGCTTTGGTCTAGACATGCTGCGTTTCACCAACTCGGGCACCGAGTCTCTGATGTATGCGGTTCGCACCGCTCGCGCAGTGACCGGCCGCAAGGGAATTGTGAAAATTGAAGGTGGTTACCACGGTGGCTACGACCCACTGCAGGTTTCGGTAAAGCCTCCGCTTTCGGCAATCGGTAACGCCGAAAAGCCAACCGCGCATGTTCCGCCAGAGGTCACTGCAGGCGACGTTTACGTGGTTCCTTACAACAACCTTCCTTACCTGGAGAAGATCTTCAAAAAGAACCACAAGAAGATTGCCTGTTTTGTGCTTGAACCGGTTCTTGAGAACCTTTCAATCGTGCTACCAGA
>JALQVK010000164.1 GCA_023260375.1 Rhodoluna sp.
CCGGCTCTTGCTGAAACCGACGACGAAAACTTCGGCGTCATTGAGCACCTCAAACTGGGGTCCACTCTCCCGTCGGTCGGTCGTTGTGAAGTCGTGGTTTTTTCTCCGGAACACGAAGGTTCACTTTCTAAGCTTCCAATCACTCGCGTTCGGACGCTAATCGATGCTTGGGCTGACCGCACTGAAGCGCTTCAAGCTCTGCCTGGTGTTCGGCAAGTTTTCCCTTTCGAAAACCGTGGCCAGGAAATAGGCGTCACCTTGCACCACCCTCACGGCCAGATTTACGCTTACCCGTTTGTGACTCCCCGCACTAAAAAACTGCTGGACTCTATTGCTGAATTCGGCAACGACCTCTTTCAGAAGACTCTGGAATTCGAGCAGAAGAGCGAACGAGTACTCATTAAGGGTGAATACTTCACCGCATACGTTCCATTCGCAGCCCGCTGGCCAATCGAAATTCACCTGCTACCTCACCGCCATGTGCAGCACTTTGCGCAGCTCACAGGCGAAGAGCGAGACGAACTGGCTGAAATTTACTCAAAGCTGCTCGGTGCTCTAGACCGCATCTACGACACCCCAACCCCTTACATTTCCGCCTGGCACCAAGCACCTCAAGTCACCGGTGGCGAAAATGTCCGCCTTCAACTTCAAATAACTTCTCCGCGACGCGGTGCCGACAAACTGAAGTACCTTGCCGGCTCTGAAGCCGCGATGGGAGCATTTATTGCCGACGTCGCGCCAGAAGTCGCAGCCGAAATGATTCGTGGAGCACTCTAAGTTGTCGGAGCAGCTTCTGAAAAAGGTTCGGCACGAGTTCACCGCCATTTATAACTACGAACCAACCGGCGTTTGGTCGGCTCCTGGGCGCGTAAACCTAATCGGCGAACACACCGACTACAACGAAGGTTTCGTTTTCCCTTTTGCCATCAACCGAAGCACATTTGCTACCATTTCCCTTCGGGCAGACAACCTGATTCGAGTTGCCTCGAGTTTCTCGCCTGTTACTCACGAAATTGACGTTCGCAATATTCAGAAGTCGGAAGAAAATCAGTGGGCCGCCTACCCATTCGGCGTGGCCTGGGCAATTCAGCAAATGTCCGATGTGCAGGCAACAGGATTCGATTGCTTCATTGAGTCAGATGTTCCAGTGGGTGCCGGGCTGTCGTCATCGGCGGCCATCGAATGTGCAGTAGGTGTAGCCCTAAACGAACTATGGAACGCCGGGCTAACAAAACCCCAGTTGGCCAAAGCAGGTCAGTTAGCCGAAAACGAAATCGTTGGCGCGCCAACCGGAATTATGGATCAATCCGCTTCCCTCTTGGGTAAAAAGGATCACGGCGTTTTCCTAGATTGCCAATCACTAGAAGCAGAGGTTGTTGAATTGGGCTTCGCCAAGGCAGGCCTAGAGCTTCTCATCATCGACACCAAAGTAGCCCATCGTCACGCCGACGGCGGTTACGCTTCGAGACGAGCAGCCTGTGAACTTGGTGCCAAAACCATGGGTGTTCCAAGCCTTCGCTATCTAACCTCAGCCGACCTTCACAAAGCCCAGGAACTCTTGGATGATGTGACCTTCCGGCGAGTACGTCACGTAGTAACGGAAAACGAGCGAGTTCTAAAGACCGTCGAACGTTTGAAGGAACAGGGACCAAAGTCAATTGGCGATCTGATGTATGCCTCTCACCAATCGATGCGCGATGACTTTGAAATTTCAGTTGACGAACTAGACGAAGCCGTCAAAATCGCAGAAGGCTTTGGAGCTATTGGAGCCAGAATGACCGGCGGCGGTTTCGGTGGCGCTGCCATAGCACTGGTTCCGAGTGAACTCATCGATCAGATGACCGTGGCCATCAAGTATGCCTTCAAGCAAGGTGGATTTATTGAACCAAACATCTTCGCAGTGACTGCAGCCGATGGCGCCGCCCGCGTCTGAGGCAATCGGTTCAAATCTTTGAAGGCAGTTCGCCGACCTGCGATAGAATTATCTAATGCCGAAAGGCAAGGGCCTCTAGCTCAGTTGGTTAGAGCAACGGACTTTTAATCCGTGGGTCGTCGGTTCGATCCCGACGGGGCCTACCAAAAGAAAAACCCCCGATTCGTTCGGGGGTTTTTTATTACTTCTTTTTTGCCTGCTTCTCGGCGCGCTTTTCTTTTAGCGACTTGGCTGGTTCCTTCTTGGTGTTCTTCTGTGCTTTTTGTTCTTTTTGAGCCATGATTTCCCTCTCAAGAACCGATTTGGCTCTTTGAGAAAACTCTACTGCCCAGATGTTCTGACACAATGAAGGGATGGTGACGTTTGTAGGGAAAAAGATTCTCGTGGTTGGTGCCAGTGGTGCCTTTGGCGCTGAATTTTGCAGTCAGCTTATGGCGCAGGGGGCTCTTGTTGCGGGTACGGCCAGAATCGCCGAAAGCTCGGTTCGACTTCGAGCCGATTTGGATCAACGATTGCTGCTTGATCTTGAAAAAAGCGAAAGCATCGAGCAACTTGCAAATTACCTAACCGAATTAGATGGCGTCATCTTCGCCAGTGGCTTGGTGGCATTCGGATCTATCGAAAGCACCCCTCCAGAGGTTCTAGAAAGACTGATGAAAGTTAATGCTCTCGGGCAGATGCAGTTATTGTCTCGACTAACACCACGCTTGAAGGCTTCAGCAGTGGCCGGTCGAGAGCCATTCGCAGTGACCATCAGCGGGGTGATCTCCGAGCAGCCGATGGCAGGTTTGAGTGCCTATTCAGCTAGTAAAACCGCCCTAGCCGGATTTGCATCGGCAGCGGCTAAAGAATTGCGTAAAGATGGCATAAGTGTGATTGACGCCAGACCCGGACACACCGAATCTGGTTTGGCTGCTCGAGCGATTTATGGAACAGCACCAAACTTTGGGGTCGGTAAAAGCGTTGAAGCCGTTGTCGGAAGAATACTAAACGGAGTTCTTAATGGAGAAAAGGACTTGCCAAGTTCAGCCTTCTAGTCTCTTTGGCTGGTAGCCTTAGGCAAACGTGTGTGCGCGCGGTCGAACGACCGAAAGAATCCAATGCGCAAAATATTTTCACTCCT